>NZ_JASWIM010000025.1:19253-91834 GCF_030291335.1 Arenibacter flavimaris | reverse complement strand
ATCTGCAGAGAACGATGGGGAGGCCGATAAGACCATAGATTTAAATACCGTATTTGCAACAGATACAGAATTGAGCGATGCTATTACTGCAAGCGAAGCATTGGATTTGGATAAGGTAGTTGGGAATGAAGTAACAGGAGCAACCAATGGAACACTGCTGAGATCTGGTTCAGGAACAACAGGATCTCCTTATACTTTAGCAGTTGCTACAAGTGGAATTACATCCAACGAACTATCAGCGAATTCTGTAACTACAGCTAAGATATTGAACGGAACCATTTTAACGGAAGATGTTGCTTCGGGTGGTAATGACAAAGTATTGGTTACCAGCAATGCAGGTATAGTGGAGTGGATAGACAAGAGTGCTTTGGTACCATCCACAACAGTAAGTAATACAAGTAATGTAAATACTTTGACAACCACTGTAAATGGAGTAACAGGATCAGGAGTAAATATCATTAATTCCAATGCATTAAGTTTAAGTGGTGCCAATCAATTGACAAGTACGGTCAATGGTGTGTCATCACCAGCACTCAATTTGAGTTCATTCTTGGATAATACCGATAGTCAAACATTATCAACAAATGCAACCCCTGGTTATATTGCAATTACAGGAGGTAATAATGTGACTTTAAACGTTAATGATGCGGATTCAAATATCGGAAACGAGTACAATACTGATTTTGCCGTTGGTGGAGGCAATCTAACGATAACAGATGGTGGTGGTGCTAGATCGGTGCCATTGTCTTCCCTGGGTTCTGATGACCAAACACTTACTTTGGTTGGGAATGACCTAACCATTGAAAGTGGAAATACAATTACATTGCCTTCTCCGGACGGAACTGAAACTTTAGTCACTGCAGGCAATGATATAAGTGTTACAGGTGATGGCAGCAGTGCTACTCCATATGTAATTGCAAATACACGACCTAATATTTTCTATCCACCGTCCATTGCTGTGGATGCCTCTTCAACAGGTACAGGTAGGACAATTGATCTACATTCTCAATATACGGCTCAGTTTGGATCCCCAATGGTGGCAAGTGATTTAGCACCAGGGGCCATACCAACCTATGCCAATACAGAACTATATTACTATGTTACGTTTTATGACGATACGGTATTTGATAATGTAAGTGTAGATGAATTTGGTGTCATGACCTATGATGTTATAGCAACACCAACGGATTATAATTCGCTTATCAACGTAGTATTTGTAGTGAAATAATAAAAATAAACCAATTAGGTATAACAGGAGTTTGAAACCAAAACACATATATAGATTTCTTTTTTTTACCCTTGTAACCATATTTT
Organism: Arenibacter flavimaris; assembly: GCF_030291335.1. Taxonomy (NCBI): domain Bacteria; kingdom Pseudomonadati; phylum Bacteroidota; class Flavobacteriia; order Flavobacteriales; family Flavobacteriaceae; genus Arenibacter; species Arenibacter flavimaris. The sequence continues at coordinate 90,520 of NZ_JASWIM010000025.1, read as the reverse complement.
TTGGTACAAATTGGGCCAATGCACAGTTTTTGTTGCAGGCACCCAATAGTACCGATGAACATAATTACAAATGGTATGAGGCTTCCGATACTTCCACGGTTTTGGGCACCGATTTTTTTCATGAGGTTACTTCATCAGGGATTTATTTTGCAACCTATGACGGAACCTTATGTGGATCAAATGCTACTGGTTATTTTATAGTAACGGATTGTACGAGCCCCGATAATGAGGTAACGATGGACATATCCAATAATGTGGGTGCCAGTGCTGTCATAAATTGGTCTCCTGCCGTTAGTGGAGATCCACTGAGGCCGACGGTGATTGCAACACAGAGTGTGGTGCGCTATACTGCTACTGTAACCAAGGCAGGCAACTCCTTTGATTTGCCAAATTTTACCGTGGTATGTTTGCAACAGTCCAGTGTTTTAGTGGACGATTTTATAACGGTTAATGAAGATTCTTCTGTGGTAGTCCCTATTTTTGATAATGATACTAACTTGCCCACCACTGGTATTTTAACTACAACAAATCCATTTAATGGAAACGTTTTTGTTGATGATAATGCCACCCCAAATGATCCGTCGGATGATGTCATAACTTTTGTTCCGAATCCTAATTACAATGGCCCAAGTACATTTACCTATACTGTTTGTAATTCCTTGGGAGATTGTAGTACAGCCACTGTAAATGTGGAAGTACTTCCTATTGTTGATGCTTTTGATGATTCTGTGGCTACTTTGGAAAATACGCCAGTTGATATAGATATTTTGTTGAACGACAATGATATTCCCATTCTTGGAACCATAACAACCACAAGTCCAACCAATGGAAGTGTAGTTGTTGACAATAATGGTACACCAAATGATCTAAGGGACGATACGCTGACATATACTCCCAACAATGGTTATGTGGGCAGTGATCTTTTTACGTACACCATATGTGATGACCAATCAAATTGTAGTACGGCCAATGTCAATATATTGGTGAACCCAATGGGAATTGTTGAAATTGACAGTGATGACGATGGAATTTTGGACAGTTTCGAGGATCTTAATTTGGATGGTGATAATGATCCGTCTACAGATCCAACGGATTCCGATGGTGATGGTATCCCCGATTACTTGGATATTGATAGTGATAATGATGGTATTCCAGATAATGTTGAAGCACAAACCACTCTGGATTATACTCCTCCTAGTGGTGTTGATGCCAATAATAATGGTTTGGACGATGCCTATGAAAACAATGGTAATCTCGGCTTGTTCCCAATAGACACCGACGGGGATAGTTTACCGGATTATTTGGATGAGGATAGTGATGACGATAATGTTACGGACAGTATTGAAGGCCATGACCATGATCATGACGGAGTGCCGGATGTTGTATATATTGGATCGGACAAGGACAATGATGGTTTGGATGATGGTTATGAAGGTAGCACAACTATTGATATCGATGTTAATGATGAAATAAATGATCCCTTCAATGAGCTACCCAATACCGATGGGGATGATGAAGTTGATTTCAGGGATAATGATGATGATGACGACGGAATACTCACTGCAGATGAAGATGAAAACGGGGATGGAAATTATGCCAACGACGATTTTGATGAGGATGGTATTCCTAATTACTTGGATTCGGATTTGATCATATTGGATGACCAAGTGGAAGTGTTTAACGTAATAACACCCAATAATGATGGCATCCATGACGTTTTGACCATAAAGGGAATAGAAAATTATCCCAACAATACCATCAAAATATATAACCGTTGGGGGGTATTGGTCTATGCAACAAAAGCCTATAATAATGATACCAACTTTTTTGATGGTACTTCTGAAGGCAGGGTAACCGTTGCAAAAGATAATCAACTGCCGGTAGGAACTTATTTCTATATATTGGATTATAGTTCATCGGCGGAAGGAAAGAAGACGACCCTTACGGGATACATTTATATAAATAGATAAAAGATGCCAAATCTTATAAAAAATATATTAGACTCCAAGCAACTGTTGTTGATCTTATCTGTCATGACCATGTTGGTTAGTAGTACGGTACAGTCCCAACAAGATGCACAATACACCCAGTATATGTACAATACGGTAAGTGTAAACCCTGGTTATGCGGGTTCCCGGGGACATATCAGCATTGCAGCGCTTCATAGGTCCCAATGGGTAGGTTTGGATGGAGCCCCTACCACTCAGACATTAAATTTGCATTCCCCCATAGGATATAGGGGAGTAGGTTTGGGAATATCAATTGTAAACGACAAAATTGGTCCTACTTCCGAAACTTATTTTGATGGGGATTTTTCCTATACCATTTATACTTCCCAAGAAGGCAGATTAAGTTTTGGCTTAAAGGCCAGTGCCCATTTGTTGGATATTCGTTTTTCGGAACTAAATCAGGATTATACCAATCCAGGGGGGCCAGACCCTACTTTACAACAGGATATTGATAATAAATTTTCACCTAATATCGGGGCCGGGGTTTATTACCACACAGAGAAATTCTATGCAGGTTTCTCTGTACCTAGATTTTTACAAACGACGCATTTTAATGGGGAAGCATTATCCACAGCGAAGGAACAGATGAATTTATATTTAATAAGCGGTTATGTCTTTGACCTGAATACCAATTTAAAATTTAAACCCGCCTTTTTAACTAAAATAGTTCAAGGAGCACCTGTCCAGGTCGACGTTTCGGCCAATTTCATGCTCAATGACAAATTTATAGTTGGAGCGGCATATCGCTGGGATGCCGCATTAAGTGCCATGGTAGGTTTTAATATCTCCAATTCGTTCTTGATCGGAATGGCCTATGACAAAGAAACTACCGAGTTGGGACAAGCTACTTTTAATGATGGATCCTTTGAGATTATTTTGCGATACGACTTCATCAAGGAGCTTGGCAATTTAAAATCTCCCAGATTTTTCTAAATACCAATCCCGATTTTCACAAGTGATATCCACATTTCATAAGCCATTGGTTTGTTGAAATATTATAGATCAACCAACCTTGGCCGTTTAAGGCAGTCCTAAATTCAATGCTTGGGGATGTGCCAGGTGGATTATTTTAGCCAATTGCGCTTAGCTGTATGGTTATAGACCTATTTGGAAACTCCCCCTTACCTTTCTTTAGGAAAAAAGGCGTAAAGTCCCTTCAGTTTTAAAGTATTTAATTTTTATGACGCACTTAACCCTTATTATTGGGGAAAGGTTTTATTTTTACCATATGGAAGAGGAAAACGTAATTCTTGTTGATGAATCCGATGTTCAAATTGGCCTGATGCCCAAGATGGAAGCCCATGAAAAGGCTTTGCTGCATAGGGCATTTTCTGTTTTTATAATGAACGATAAAGGGGAGACAATGGTCCAACAAAGGGCGGGCCATAAATATCATTCACCACTTTTGTGGACCAATACTTGTTGTAGCCATCAACGGGAAGGGGAATCCAATATTCAGGCAGGAAAAAGGAGATTAAAGGAAGAAATGGGGTTTGAGACCGAATTGAAGGAGTTGTTCTCGTTTATTTATAAGGCACCTTTTGACAATGGCCTTACCGAACATGAACTGGATCATGTGATGATAGGGCACTATAATAGTGATCCGAAAATAAACCCCGAAGAGGTTGAGTCCTGGAAATGGATGAAACCTGTAGATATTAGACAGGATATACTTGTTTCCCCGGAGAAATACACAGCCTGGTTTAAAATTATTTTTGATAAGTTTTACAATCATATTTCGCAATACAATACGGCTATATGAAAGTCAAGGTAAGTAGGAAGGCTCATTTTAATGCGGCACACAGGCTGTATAGACCAGACTGGAGTTTTGAAAAAAATGACTCCGTTTTTGGATTATGTAACAACCCTAATTTTCATGGCCATAATTATGAGCTGGTAGTAAGTGTTACAGGGGAAATTGATCCGGAGACCGGTTTTGTAATGGATATGAAGATCCTAAAGGATCTCATTAAGGATAAAATTGAAAAGCATCTGGATCATAAAAACCTTAATGTTGAAGTGGAATGGTTCAAGAAAGTAAATCCAACGGCCGAAAATATAGCCGTTTATATTTGGAACCTTCTTAGACCATTTGTTGAAGCTTCACACGAATTGGAGGTTATCCTATATGAGACACCAAGAAATTACGTGACTTTTTCCGGTTAGCTTGGATCAATAAAAATAAAAGGCTTTGGGTTGAACAAGCCAATAAAAAAATAAAAGAAATAAAAAACATAACACCAAACAGCATGAACTTATATCCTTTAAAATTCAATCCAATCCTGAAAGAGCGCCTATGGGGAGGTACCAAATTAAAAGATGTTTTGGGAAAACCCATTGAGAACGATATTACAGGAGAAAGTTGGGAACTTTCCGCAGTGAAAGGGGACGTGTCAATAGTGGCCAACGGTGATTTTACAGGGACCTCCTTGCAGGAGTTGATCAATAAGTACCCAGAAGAATTATTGGGAAAAAGTGTTTACTCCCGATTTGGTAAGGAATTCCCAATTCTTATTAAGTTTATTGATGCCAAACAGGATTTGTCCATCCAATTGCACCCCAACGATGAACTGGCCAAAAAGCGCCATGATTCCTTTGGGAAAACGGAGATGTGGTATATAATGGATGCGGATAAAGGTGCGGAATTAATTGTGGGTTTCAACAAGGATGTGACCAAGGAAGAATATGCCAAAAGTATTGAAGATGATACGCTATTGGATTTGTTGAACTACGAAAGCGTAAAGGAAGGGGATACTTTTTTTATAAACACTGGCAAAATGCATGCTATTGGTGCTGGAGTTTTGCTGGCAGAGATTCAACAGACTTCTGATATTACCTATCGTGTCTTCGATTTTAATAGGAGGGATAAAGATGGCAATTTAAGGGAGTTACATACCGATTTGGCCCTGGATGCCATAGACTATACCAAGAAAGATGATTTTAAAGTAAAATATTCCGATAATTTGGATAGTGTGAATACAATGGTATCTTGCCCATATTTTAACACCAACATTTTAAATCTTACCAAAAATATGGAATTGGATGTGGAAAAGAGGGATTCGTTCACCATATTCATGTGTGTTGGGGGCCAAGCAACTATTTCAAATGAGTACGGTTCGGTATCAATTAGGAAAGGGGAGACCACTTTGGTGCCTGCACAGTCCAAAAACTTAAATATAATAACAACGAGTGCAAAACTTTTGGAGGTTACTATCTGAAAATGATTACTTTTGCAAAAAAATATTATCAATGGCAAGTATAAGAGATTTAAAGAAAGACATTAATTACGTTTTAGGGGATATTATTGAAGCCGTGTATTTAGTGGAAGCTTCTGGAAACAAGCAAAATTCAAAAGAAGGTAATGCAATTATAGATAATGCAATAGAAGTCTTTGATGGGTTGATCGCGAAAGTGAACCAGAAGTCAGTGGAGAACAGACCGGCCCATTTAAAATCCGTTAAAGCGGAATTGGAAACAAAAGCAGGTTCCTTAATTGAACAACTTAATAAATTAGGGTAGTATTTCCCTAGGTAGGTATAAAAAAAGCATCCACTTAGTGGATGCTTTTTTTATTGTTTAGTTTCTTTCTTGAGATTTTCAATATGTTCCTTTAATTCCCTGCCGTATTTGGAATTGGCTACATCAACAGAGAGCGTATTGTTTATGGAATCCAAAAATTTAAGGTTGGCATCTGCAATTTCTTTTACAGCAATGTAGGGTGCTACATAAGAATCTGCATTGTTCAACGCAAAATTAATGGCATAGAGGTATCCTCTCTTTACATTTTTATCGGTTAAAATTTGAAGGGAATCAAAGGCAGCGGAATCACTTTGGGTTTTGGGGTCCATACTCAATCTTGCATATTCCAAATTCCTAGTGTTGAATTTGGACATAACTTCCAAATATTCCTTTAGCTTGTCATTACTTTTAGACCCCTCAATTTTTGCATTCAGGTCAAAGGTATTCCAATTGGTATTAATAGTTATATTTCCAGGTTCCCCAAAGAAGGTAATTCTGTCATTAATAGTATTGTTGTCCTTTTTGTCCAGATATAGGTAGTACAACTGAGGGCTTTCCAATTCGGTGGTAAAGGAAAAATTACCATCCCCATCCACTACAAGCGAATCAATTGTGACCAAAGTGGTATCCGCAATGTGTTGCAGATAAAGGGTTCCTTTTTTTAACCCTTTTACGTTTCCTGTAACGGTCATGGTATTTTCAGTACTGTCGCCCCCACAGGAGGTAATAAATATTGCCAGTACTGTGACCATTAAAATTTTCTTCATAACATTTTCTTTGAAGCGCAAATATCATTAAAGTTTATGGAATTTTAAACTTTTGATGCAATTTCCATGAGAATTGTACAAAGTATGGCACCGCCGGTGCCCACCACGTACCCAAAAACTGCCAGTAAAACACCGACCGAGGTCAATGCAGGGTGAAATTCGGCAGCTACCACTGGGGCAGAGGCCGCACCTCCTACGTTGGCCTGACTGCCCACGGCAAGAAAGAAATAGGGGGCCTTGATCAATTTGGCAACAATGATCAGCAGAACTGCGTGAATGGTAATCCATACAAAACCTATGGCAATAAGGCCCGGGTTTTCCAATACCTTGCCCAAATCCATCTTCATTCCAATAGTGGCAACCAATATATAGATGAACATGCCACCAATTTTACTTGCACCGGCACCCTCATAATTCTTGGCTTTGGTAAAGGAAAGAATTATCCCGCCCACCGTTGCCAGGACAACCATCCAAAAGAAGCTGGAACCCAAAAAGGACAGAAAACTTTTATTGTCGCTTACGCTATCAAAAGTGCTGGTCAAATATGAACTGATGGCATCCCCGAAAAAGTGGGAAACTCCAACCCCGGTAAAAGCAAAGGACAGCATCATCATATAATCCTTTAAAGTGGGAACCCGGGTTATTTTTTCCGTAAATTTCGAAACTTTTATCCTAAGCTCTTCAATAGCTGAAGTGTCGGCTTTTAGCCAACGGTCTATTTTTTTTGTTTTTCCTACGCCCAACAAAATTATGGCCATCCAAACGTTTGCAACCACTATATCAACCAAAACCATTCCACCATATTTGTCAGGATTGTACTGATAAATTTCGAGCATGGCAGCTTGGTTGGCCCCACCACCTATCCAACTACCGGCAATAGTGGAAAGCCCCCTCCAAATGGCATCAAAATCGTTTCCGCCAACGGTTTCCGGGGAGAAAAAAGATATTAATAAAATGGCCAATGGGCCACCGATTATAATCCCTACCGTACCGGTCAAAAACATTATCAAAGCTTTGGATCCAAGGTTGGCAATAGCCTTAAGATCAATGCTCAAGGTCATTAGGATAAGAGCCGCCGGCAGCAAATATCTACTGGCCATAAAATATAGACCAGAGGTCTCGTCCGAAATTAATCCGCTACTGGCCAATATGGAAGGTAGTACATAGCACATTAGTACGGCGGGTACTATATTGTAGAATTTACTCCAAAAACCGGTTTTTAGGGAAGAGGTGTAAAAAATAAATCCCAAGCAAAGGGCGAGTAGTCCAAATACAACGGTATCATTGGTGATAAAAGGTTCGTTCATACAAAAATCAGTTCAATTGGGACTTTCAGTTTGGCCAAATATAATCAAATTAAAATATGCTGTTTTATATAATGGGCCACCCCATCCTCAGAGTTTTTCCGGGCCAGTGCGCTGGCAATACTTTTTACTTCTTCACGGGCATTGGCCACTGCTATTCCACGCCCCACATTTTGAAGCATTTCAATATCGTTATAATTGTCGCCAAAGGCAATAATGTCGTTTAAACTTTCATGTTCTTCCAGCAAGAGTTTGATAGCGGTCAATTTGGAAACCGATTTTGGGGCAATTTCGATCAAGGTATCATTGGAACGGTACAGGTTTAGGGTTTGGTTGAAATTTTCTTGGAGAATAGGGAAAAGTCCGTCGGTATTTTCTTTGTTTCCCATCAGCATAATTTTATGGGCTCCCATTTTTCTATACTTCCAGTCTTCCATGGTATCTTTTGTGTCCCTATAGGTTGGTAGGGTCTTGGTATACCTTATTTCTTTTTGTACGCGCTCGGAATCCATTTCCACATACCATTCGTCTTTTGAATATAGGCCCAGCTGAATTCCAACCTGGTTGGCCATTTCATAAATTGAGGCTATTTGGTCGATATTGATATAAGTGGAGAACAATTCTTTTGAACCGTGTAGTACCAACGCTCCGTTGTAACATATAATGGGTTCATTTTCAATACCTAGATTTTTTTGAATATAGGTCATGGACTGGGGCATTCTGGCAGAAACCAATATTATCCTTAGATGGTCCTTTATTCTTTTGATTTCCGAAATTGTAAAATCGGAGACATTATCCTTAAAGGTCAGTAAAGTTCCATCCAAATCGGAACATAAAATTTTGAAATCCATCATAAAAATTGGGTTTGGGTTTTTAGCCTTGATTTGCCAACAAAGATATGATTATGGCAATAATTGGGTATGGGAGCTGGTTCATTAATATTTTTCCTGCAGTATGAAGTATGTGAAAAAATTAGTCTTCCTTTTGCCTAGGGGCTCGTTTGGCTTCCTTTAGTTCTTTCATTAGCATCCATTCAATTTGGCCATTAACACTACGAAATTCGTCCGTGGCCCATTTTTCAATGGCTTTCAGCATATCTTCATTCAACCGCAATGCAAAGGCTTTCTTTTTACTCATATGATCAGTTTTCACCCCCCTCCAAAACTATTTCCAAAACTTCGAAGGGGGTAACGAAAGATTTAAATGACTCCTCAATTTTCCTTGGCCAAAATGTTCTGCCCAATTTCAAACTTGAAATTCGGTGTTGGATAAATACATTATGGAAATACAAATTTTTTCTCTAAAAAGTTCAAAGATAAATGGATATAAACCATCTACCAAAGATAGCCAACTGTATGATACCCTCTTAAACCTTGGCACCTTTGGCTTTGCAGAACTTAATGATTCAGTGTCCCTGCGTTCACAATGGGCGATGCATCCTTATCCGAGCAAAGGACCACCATGAGATTACTCACCATGGCCGCTTTTCGCTCTTCATCAAGGTCAATAATCTGCTTCTTTCCTAATTGATCCAATGCCATTTCTACCATACTTACGGCACCTTCCACTATTTTATGACGTGCGGCCACAATTGCGGTGGCCTGTTGTCTTTTTAACATGGCATTGGCAATTTCCTGGGCATAGGCCAAATAGCCAATTCTGGCTTCCAACACTTCTATGCCTGCCATGGCCAACCTTTCCTGAACTTCTTTTTCAAGGGCTTCGCTTACTTCATTTACACTAGATCGCAAAGTAATGTCCTCGGTATGTCCCTCGTCGGCAAAATTGTCATATGGGTACATACTGGCCAATTTACGCACGGCGGCATCTGTCTGCACTCGTACAAAATTTTTATAGTCGTCCACTTCAAAGGCAGCTTTATAGGTATCGGTTACCCTCCACACCAATATAGTACTGATCATGATTGGATTGCCTAGCTTGTCGTTCACTTTAAGTCGCTCACTATCGAAGTTACTGGCACGCAATGAAATTTTATTTTTGATATAAAATGGATTCACCCAATAAAGGCCGTTCTTTTTTATGGTACCCATGTACTTTCCGAAAAGCAAGAGCACCCTGGAACCATTTGGATTGACCAAAACGAACCCGCGTAACGAAATAATAAATATGAAGATGAGTGGTAATGCCAGTGGAACGCCACTGACTATTAGTATAATAGCAAAAATAAGGAGCCCCAATAAAGATAAAAGGGCTACATAGCCATTGGCAGGGATAATGTTTTTTTCTTGTTTCATGATTGGTTATTTAATATGATATTAAAATGATATCATAAAGATATGAAAAAAATGAATTACCACGTGTCTTGAATTGGGATTATTTAAAAGCCCTAACCTTTGGTAGTACTATTTTTGAAATCCTTGGTTTTCTTTTTATTGGGATTTTTGAACAGCCTTTTTAAAAATCCATCCCTTTTTACCGGATCACAATCCAGTTTTTTTATCACAGCGGGGTTTGGAGTGGGAAATTTGGCTTTAGTAATGTAATTAAAGGATTTGTCCGCATTTAGCTTTTGTATCCACAGTGCAAAAATGGGCAATGCTGCATTGGCGCCCTGTCCCAGGCTAGTGCTGTTGAAGCCAATTTCATGGTTGTCCAATCCCACCCATGTTATATTAAGTAGCTTTGGGGTTAAGGCTACAAACCATGCATCCTTGTTGTTTTGTGTGGTGCCGGTTTTTCCGGCAATGTCGTTTTTAATGCCGTAGGTAGAACGAATTCGGGCTGCAGTACCACTATTCACGGTAGCCTTCATCATCTCCAACATTATCTGCCTTGTTTCTTCAGAAAAGGCTCTTTTTACGGCTACAACTGGCTTAAAGACCTCAATTATGGAATCCTTTTCATCGGTAATTTGTTGTATTAAAAATGGGGTAACAGATTTGCCATTGTTCAAAAAACTGGCATAGGCACCCGCTAGTTCATTGATCTTGATTTCTGCTGTGCCCAACGCCAATGAGGGTAGTGCGGGCAATGGTGTTTCAATACCCATCTTCTTTGCTTGTTGTATCACATTGGGAATACCTGTTTTCTCCAAAACCTTTACGGCCACGGTATTCACAGAGTTGCTCAGGGCCTTTTCCATGGAGTAATTTAGGTAGGCCTCGTCCTTTTTGCCAGAATTACTGGGAGACCAACCTTCCATATTTTCATAGGCTACTTCCTGGGCCGAAAAGTAAGTGCATGGCCCTATGCCATTTTCGAGGGCAGCGGTATAAACAATGGGTTTAAAGGCAGAGCCCACTTGGCGTTTACTTTGCGAAATGTGATCGTATTTAAAGTATTTAAAGTTAATTCCGCCCAGCCATGTCTTCACAGCCCCTGTTGTGGGATCCAAGGATAGGGATCCCGTATTTAAGAATTTAATATAATGCAATAAACTATCTATGGTGCTGGCAGAACGCATTTCATCCTGGTTCCAATCTCTCAATCGCATTTCCTTTTTAATGTTCATCGAATCCAATATTGCCTCTTCGTTAAGCCCTGTATTCTTCCATTTTTTGAAGGGTTCTGAACTCTGTATAATTTTATTAATGAGTTTTTGGTCCTTTATCCAAGGTGCTCGCTTGCCATAACTTTTTTCAAAACTGCTTTGAAGCGCTTTCATATGTTGCTCCATTGCTTCTTCTGCCAGTATTTGCATTTTGGAATCCAATGTGGTGTATATTTTGAGTCCCGAAGTATAAATATTGTAATCCTTTCCTTTTGCCCTTTGTGCTTTGGCCCAGCTCAGCATTTGTTTTCTAACCTCTTCCCTAAAATAAGGGGCAATGCCCTCATTGTAATCATATTCCCTGTAATCAAGTTGAATTGGAAGTTGTTTTAGGCTGTCTGCCTGCTGTTGTGATATAAAGTTATTGGAATACATGGACTGCAATACCAAATTGCGTCTGTTTAAGCTGTTCTTTGGAAACACACGGGGATTATAGCCGTAAGTAGCCTTGAGCATACCTACAAGAGTTGCGCTTTCCTGTAAAAGAAGGTGCTTTGCTTTTTTATTAAAAAATTTTAAAGCGGCACTTTCAATTCCGAAAGTGTTATCGCCAAAGGAAACGGTATTTAAATACAGCATCAGAATTTCTTCCTTGGAATACATGGCTTCCAACCTGGAAGCTATTATCATTTCTTTAAATTTTGATATGGCCAGATGAAATTTCCCCGATTTTTCCCTAGGATATAAATTCTTGGCAAGTTGCTGGCTAATGGTGCTGCCGCCGCCGGCAGATTGATCCTGCATTAAGATGGTCTTTAATGCCACCCGGACAAGACTTTTATAATCTATTCCGGAATGATCATAAAAACGTTCATCCTCAATAGCCACCAAAGCCTCTATTAAATTTTTGGGTACCTGCTCAAAAGTAATGGGCTGCCTGTCAAACAGAAAATATTTTCCTATAAGGACACTGTCCGCCGAATAGACCTCGGAAGCTCTTTGGTACTTAAAATCCGAAAGTTCCTTTTTGCTCGGAAGTTTTCCCCAGGCACCCAAATATACGCTCAATACCAATAAAAGAATGGAGCCACCAATTACGAGTAATGAAATTGTACCTATCCTCAAAAAGGAATTTTTTATATTCTTCAACATCTTCGTTTACAATTAAGAACTGCAAGATCAAATTAAAAAATTAAAAGGGTTAACTTCTTAACAATTACTTATGCTTCAAATCATTACTTTTGAAATCCATCAATGGGTATATGGATCATAAAAATGGAATTTTCAATTGGTTTATGGCTCGTTATCATATTGGTGGCTATTATTTTTAACAATGGGTGTTTTAAAAGTCAACAACTTATTATAATATGAAAAGAATTACGGTACTGTGCCTTCTTATTTTTCAATTGAGCTTTGGCAATGATGTAGACTGGTCCAAGACAGGGCACAGAACTATTGGGGAGGTCGCACAACAACATTTGTCTGGAAGGGCCAAAAAGGCCTTAAAGAAACTTTTAAATGGGCAAAGTTTGGCTTTGGTTTCAAATTATGGAGATGAAATAAAGGCAGATCGCAGTTTTTCCAAATTTGGCCCCTGGCATTATGTGAATTACCCATCCAATAAAAAATATACCGAGGTTCCACCTAGTGAAGACGGCGATATTATAATAGGGATTGAAAAGTGCATGGCCATTGTCAAGGATGGAAATAGCAAGCAAGAAGATAAAGTATTTTACTTAAAAATGTTGGTCCATTTAATTGGGGATCTGCACCAACCTATGCATGTAGGCCGATTGGAAGATAAGGGGGGCAATGATATACAGTTGGAATGGTTTGGCAGAGGTACCAATCTTCATAAGCTATGGGACTCCAATATGATAGATGATTATGGAATGAGCTATTCGGAATTGGCCATTAATTTGCCAAAACTGACCAAAGGCCAAATAAAGGATATTCAGCAGGGGAATATATATGACTGGGTGGAGGAATCCCAGGATTTGGCCAACGAACTTTATGGTTCGGTTGAGGTAGGAGAAAAATTGGGCTATGCCTATAGCTATAAATACTGGGCTATAGTAGAAAAACAATTGAAAAAGGGAGGTGTACGTTTGGCCAAGGTTTTGAACGATCTTTTTTCATAGCCAATTCCTACAATTTTTGTAAATTAGGTTGCCTTTCATACTGCTAGGTAATACCAAAAGGTTGGTGTAATCTTTATTGATAGCGTACCAATAATCAATAGTTTGTGGCGCATTTGTATTACTTAGGCGAATTATCGAAAAAAACATGACTTTTGACCAATTTTTATATTAAATGGCAAAATTATTGAGTTATTGTTGTTGAAGTTGGGTGTGAGGAGACTAACGTAATTGCCTGATAGGTTAGGGGCAGTATCCAACGGAAATAGCAAAGGCATAAAAAAATCGGTTTCAGTAACCGATTTTTTTATTTAATGACCCTAAAGGTGATATTGATCCGTTCCTGTATGTTTTTGGAAGTTTTTGGAATTTGGTGGTACCAACAATGTTGGGTTTCTCCTTTCAAAAGGAGCAAACTCCCATGTTCCAATAATAATTTGAACTTTAAATCCTTTTTCATTTTATGTTTTAGGTGAAAGTATCGCACTTGCCCAAGGCTTATGGATGCAATTACTGGATTTCTGCCCAAGGCCCTCTCGTCATCTGCATGCCAACCATTGCTATCTTTTCCATTTCTGTAAAGATTTATTAAGCTACTGGTAAAGTGTATGCCAAATTCGGTTTTCAACTTATTCCTCAATTCCAGTAATTCGGCTGTAAACAGATGTGGGTGCATTGTAATATTGGAGTAGGAATAAGGTTTGCTGTTGTCTCCAAATAAGGCGGTTAACCTGGGTTGGGGGTGTGTTTTGCCAAATACCGTAATACGATCCTGTTGCCAAGGGGTCGTTTCTCTAATTATCTTTAAATAATGATCCGCTTCACTTGTTTTTAAAAAATTGGGATAATAGATTATTTCGCTATCCGGGAGTGGAAGTTCTATTTTGTTGGTCAAAAACGGGTTCAAGATTGAAGTACACTTTTCAGTTCATTTCTGTATTCGGAAGGATTCTGGCCAGTGAATGCTTTAAAGGACTTGTTGAAATGTGAGAAATTGTTGAAGCCACTTTCAAAACATACTTCTGTTATACTAATGGGTTTTTCTGCCAATAATTTTGAGGCATGTACCAATCTACACTCATTGACAAATTGTATGAAGGTCTTATTTGTTATTTTTTTGAAGTATCTGCAGAACGACGGTACCGTCATACTCACCAAATCGGAAATCTCCTCTAGTGTTATTTCCTCCTTGAAGTTTGTTTTTACGAAATTGAAGACAATATTTATCCTGTCATTATCCTTCACTTCCGTTTGAAGCGAAAAGCCTTGGGCGTTCAATACTTGATATTCCTTGGAATTTCCCAATTCATTTAAGATGTTAAGAATGGAGAGTAGACGTTGAAAATCTGTCTGATATTCCATGATTTCTATTTTTTCACCAATTTTTTTCTTGGTACTACCTGTGAAAGCTACACCTCCTTTGGCTATTTGAAAAAGGCTTTGAATTTTTTTCATTTCGGGGATGTTGAAAAAATCGTTGCCTAAAAAATCCTGTTTCATTTGAACCACACTTTCATTTTTGTTGCCGGTAAGCACATCTGTGAATCCACAATGCGGTAGGTTGGAACCTATTAAAATCAAATCGCCATCGGTATAATAGGAAACGTGGCTTCCAATTTGTCGCTTTCCGGAACCTCCATTAACATAAACCAGTTCAATTTCAGGATGATAATGCCATACTCCAATTTTATTAGGGGTGTGTTCATCAAACTGTTGATAGGTATAAGAATGACCGAAGTCGGGCTCTATGACCTCAAAGGTAGGTTTAGGTATCATATGTTAATTTCATTAGGTTAAGTAAAGGTAATACTGCCATTTTAGACAATTCTATGCAAATTTAACTTAAATGTGTCTAAAATTAACCTGTTAACAATTATTTAATATTGCATGATGGTAAAATAGAATAGAAAGTGGGGAATTATAGAGTAGTGGGAGGGGAATTCCTGTTCTACATTTGTCCCATAAATGATTTATTAATATTAAATCCTAAATGTTATGAAAGCAGTTTTAAAATTAACAGCAATGGCAGCTTTGCTACTTAGTAGTACTTTAGCAATGGCCAATGACCCAGGAATGTACTTGACAACAGTTAAAGAAGCCAAAAGATTGGTTCTTAAGTTAAATAAGCAAACTGAATCTACTACATTGACCTTGACCGATACCGGGAAGCATCAAATATTCATGGAGAATATTAAGGAAGATGAAGATTATACCAAGAAGTTCGATTTGTCCAAATTGGAAGAAGGTCTTTATTATTTAAGGATGGAAAGTCTTATCAGGACAGTAGAGTTCACAATAAGTGTAGAGGATTCTGAGGTAAACATTATAGCCCGTGACGAAGTAACAAAACCATTCTTTAGGAAAAATGGGGATGTTCTTTATTTGAACTACTTCAACCAGAAGTTAAATCCAGTAGTTATTAATGTTGTGGATAGTGCCAACAGGGTTGTCTTTACCCAAAAATTTGAAAAGGAATTGGTTGTTGGAAAGGTATTCAACTTTAGTACTGCTGTAAAGGATGATTACACAGTATCTGTAAGTGAAGGCACCAATGTCTATTACGAAACAATTTCGGTGAATTAATTTATTGAAAAGTAAATACTATTAAAGTGAAAAATAGGGGCCTTTGGCCCCTATTTTATTTATAGGGATAAAAATTTTTTAAGTCGATCCCTTTTATATTTCGGTAATGCCGGGTTGTTGATGGCCTTTTGTAATATTATGGGGTCCTTTTCTTTCGAAAGAATTATTTGGAAGCACTCCTTTACGGTAAGGGTGTTTTCGGATCTTTCGACCAAAATTAAGGGGTCCTCTTTTTTTACAGGGCCTTCCTGTAAAATACGTACATAAGTGCCCGAATAACCAAAATCTACAAATTGCTTTAAAATTTTGGGATCATTAAAGCGTACCCCTAACTTATAACAAGGTTCCCTAGGTTGTGAAACCTGTACCAACGCACTACCGATGCTGTATATGTCACCGATCCTCATTTGGGATTCATCCATACCCTCCACAGTAAGGTTTTCTCCGAACATTCCCCAGTCCCAATTCAATACTGGATACCTTGTTTTCCAAAATGGGTAGTGAGCAGATGAAAAGAGATAACAGGCTTTGTTGATTCCAGCATGATGCTCCCTATCTATAACGGTGTCTTTAAGAACATCCGTTTTGCCAAGAAAAAGAGGATCGTTCGTAGGGTATTTAAATATCCCTGTTTGCTCTACCCTGCCATTCCAGAGAAAGCTGGTAACTTTTCCAATATTGGTGGAGATAATTTTCATATTATAAAGATAGAAATACTCCAATTATAATATTGATGAAGGAACATAATAATATTAAAATTTAATCGAATCACATAGTAAAATTATTGGCAACCTAAAACTAGTAAGAGTAGCAATGTCCACCTAGAAGGTGCAGATGTAGGGGGCAACTGTGGAACGGAGGGTGCAATCAATTTATAGGCCTAAATAAGTATACGCCCAGTACATAAGGACAAATTGAAGTGGGATTCTAAGAAGTAAGATCCACTTTGGGATACCTGCTCCTTCCTTTTTGCCCTTCAACATATAGAGGTGTACCAATAGAAATATGGTCAACATTAATAAAATGCCGATAATGGAAACATTTTTGGTTGCGGGAAAGCATAGGCCTATGCCCAGAAGAATTTCGGCCAGTCCACTTAGGAATACCAAGAGTCTATGATGGGGCAAATACCTGGGCATTATTCTCAGGTATATTTTGGGAACCATAAAATGCATGATACCGGCAATGACATAAATAAATCCTAGAAGGTAAAGGTGCCAAGGGAAATCCATTGGGTAAAGATATAAATAAAAGAGGCTGAATTACCTAAGTAATTCAGCCTCTAAATTGTCTGTGAAAAATGATTATTTCACCATTTCATAACTTCTTTTAATGAATTTGGTAAGTTCCTCACCTTTCAATAGACCTTTGGACAAACGTGCCAGATCAAGGGACTGGTTAATGAGTCGCTCTTTCTTTTTGGTCGTTTTTGTGTTTAAAATCTCCGAAACCAAATCGTGATTTGTATTCACTACCAAATTGTACATTTCCGGCATATTTCCCATACCGAACATTCCACCACCGCCGGTTTGCTGCATTTCTTTCATACGCCTCATAAACTCAGGTTCCGTTATAATGAACGGAGAGGAGTTACTATCCATGGCCTCCAATTGAACGGTATAGCTTTTATTGTTGATGGCAGTCTCGATATCGGTTTTTAAGACTTCTTTCTCCTCATCGGACAGCTTGGAAATTTGGGTGTCCTCTTTTTTGATGAGATTGTCCAAATGATCCGCATCCACACGTGCAAAGGAAATTTTCTCCTTGGAGGTTTCCAGTTTTTGCATTAAATGCGATACTATAGGCGAATCCAACAGTAAGACCTCGAATCCTTTGGCCTTGGCAGCCTCTATATAACTGTGCTGTTCCTCCTTATTGGAGGCATAAAGGATTACTAATTTATCGTCCTTGTCCGTTTGGTTCGACTTTATTTTTTCCTGTAGTTCCTCAAAAGTATAGAAGGCGCCGTCCACAGTTGGGTACAATGCAAATTTATCCGCTTTTTCAAAGAACTTGTCTTCCGAAAGCATACCATATTCGATAACGATTTTGATATCGTTCCATTTTGCCTCAAAATCTTCTCTGTTATTTTTAAATAAAGAGCTTAATTTATCGGCAACTTTACGGGTGATATAGGTCGATATTTTCTTGACCGCACCATCGGCCTGCAAGTAAGACCTACTAACGTTCAACGGTATATCCGGAGAATCGATGACCCCTCTGAGCATGGTCAAAAATTCAGGGACGATTCCTTCCACGTTGTCAGTGACAAATACCTGATTTTGGTATAATTGAATCCTATCCTTTTGGGTATTTAAATCATTGGTGAGTTTTGGGAAATATAAAATCCCTGTAAGGTTAAAAGGATAATCAACGTTTAAGTGTATGTGAAATAAAGGTTCCTCAAATTGCATTGGGTAGAGTTCCCTATAGAATTCCTTATAATCCTCCTCCTTCAATTCCGTTGGCTGTTTGGTCCATGCCGGGTTGGGGTTGTTAATTATATTGTCTACCTCTTTTGTAGGTGCAGGGTCTTCTTCTTTTGCTCCTTCGGGTTTGGGAAGAGTTTCCGTTGTAGTCCCAAACTTAATCGGGATTGGCATAAACTTGTTGTATTTTCGAAGTAGTGTGCCAATCTTACCTTCTTCCAAAAATTCTGTGGAATCATCCGCGATGTGTAGGATTATTTCCGTACCACGGGTGGTTTTCTTGGCCTTTTTTAGGGTGAAATTGGGCGAACCATCGCAGATCCAATGTGCTGCAGGCTCGTCTTTATAACTCTTGGTGATAATTTCCACTTTGGATGCTACCATGAAGGCCGAATAAAACCCAAGTCCAAAATGGCCAATAATTCCTGAGTCCTTGGCAGAATCCTTGTATTTGTCCAAGAATTCTTCAGCCCCGGAAAATGCAATTTCATTGATGTATTTTTGTACTTCCTCCTCGGTCATACCTACACCTTCATCAATGATATGAATCTTTTTTCCCTCCTTATCGATCTTTACCTCGATAAGTGGATTTCCATATTCAACCTTGGCTTCTCCAATGGTGGTAAGGTGCTTAAGTTTTAAGGTTGCATCTGTTGCATTCGAAATAAGCTCCCGTAAAAATATTTCATGGTCGCTGTAAAGGAATTTTTTTATGAGCGGAAATATGTTCTCTACGGAAACATTGATCTTGCCTGTGGCCATACTTCTATATTTTTTAGTTTAACGACTTAACACTGTCAAAAAAAATACCATTGTTGGTGGAAGTGACAAACTGACATTTTTTAGGGGGTCGAAAATACTCCAAATGCCATTGTGTGTATTGAAATTCTCCCAATGGCCTTATGATCAATATCATTATATTCCAATATATTTTTATTTAAATTGGATGTAACTAAAATTATTTCCCATATTTTAGATTTTATAATAGAAAAAGAGGGGAGCCTTGGCTCCCTAATAACTTAATTTTCCAACAGATGTTCAATTCAAAAATAACGGGTCTTGGTTACTATGTACCAAAAAATGTGGTTACCAACGATGATTTGTCTAAAATAATGGACACCAATGATACTTGGATTCAGGAGCGTACCGGTATCCAGGAAAGACGGCATGTTAAAAAAGGCGACGGGGATACCACTACCACTATGGGGGTTAAAGCGGCAAAGATTGCTATAGAACGTTCTGGAATAGATAAAAATGATATCGATTTCATTGTTTTTGCCACATTGAGTCCCGATTACTATTTTCCTGGTCCCGGGGTCTTGGTACAAAGGGATTTGGATATAAAGACTGTTGGAGCCCTGGATGTGCGCAACCAATGCTCTGGATTTATTTATGCCTTGTCTATTGCCGATCAATATGTAAAAACTGGGATGTATAAAAATGTTTTGGTAATCGGCTCCGAGCTACATTCCCATGGCCTTGACATGACTACCAAGGGTAGGGGGGTATCGGTGATTTTTGGCGATGGGGCCGGGGCTGCCATCGTAAGTAGGGAGGAAGACACCCAGAAGGGCATTCTTTCCACCCATTTGCATTCCGAAGGACAGCACGCCGAGGAATTGTCCCTTATAGCACCAGGAATGGGAAAGCGTTGGGTAACGGATATTTTGGAGGATAATGACCCCAACGATGAGTCCTATTTGCCCTATATGAACGGCCCATTTGTTTTTAAGAACGCGGTGGTCCGTTTTAGTGAAGTAATCATTGAAGGATTAAAGGCCAACAATCTTGAGGCAAAGGAAATAGATATGTTGGTGCCACATCAGGCCAATCTGAGGATATCCCAATATATCCAAAAGAAATTCGGGCTAGGGGATGATCAGGTATTCAATAATATTATGAAATACGGCAATACTACTGCGGCTTCCATACCCATTGCTTTGACCGAAGCTTGGGAGCAGGGAAAAATCAAGTCTGGGGATTTGGTAGTGCTAGCCGCTTTTGGTAGCGGATTTACTTGGGGCAGCGCTATAATAAGGTGGTAAAGGATTCAAAATTATAATATATAAAAACAAAACCCGGAACATATGTCCCGGGTTTCTTTCATTGATAGACTATACTAAACACTAACCATTAACTATAAATATATAGCGTTATCAATGACCAAAATTTTTATATACACCTTAAAGTACGAATATTCCATTACCTTCTTACAAGTATTAACACACTTTAACTTCAATATAGTAGAGTGTTAATACCAATTTTTGGGTGCCGTTCTTTTAAAGAAATAAGCCAATAAATTCAAATTGCATTGCGGCTATAGGACTGGGGGAACTATGCCTTGAACAAAATAAGGGTTAATTATTTTATTATCAAAATATACCACTCACAACTTTATCTTAATTTCCTGTAAAACGACTTTAAATTGATAGCATTTAGTATTAATAAATACAAGTCTCAGGGAGTGGATTGTGAAATGTATGTTGTGGGGTGTGTGTTTAATTTGTTGTAAATCAGAATGTAAGAAGATTGTTCCTTGTGTTGGTTCCATATGCCTTGTTACACCTGTGTGAATTAGGGGTCAATTTGATGGACTGTTTTGAATCTGAAAATTATTTATAACGTATTGAGTTGCCTATCGATGAAAGGTTATTTGTTTCGACAAATGGTAAGCAGATATTGGGAAAGCATTTACAGTGGAAAATGGTACGATAAGAAAGGTGATTTGCCAACATTCAATTTGCAGGGCATATTCACATTTAAAACTAATGGCAAGTATTTATCGTTGGGCCTTGATGATATGAATTGTAAAATGCTTGAAATTTACTTTTAGTGGGAATGCCTTAAATTAATGGTATAAAATTGTAATTTTGTGGTTATGGAATTTTCATCTAAATTATTGGAAAATGCGGTCTATGAGATGTCCCAATTACCAGGTATAGGAAAACGTACCGCGCTGAGGTTGGTCCTACATCTCTTAAAACAGCCAAAGGAGCAAACCGCTAGATTGGCAAATGCATTGATCAATTTAAAGGACAATATCAAATTCTGTAAAAATTGCCATAATATTTCCGATGTGGAGGTGTGTGAGATATGTTCAAACCCCAGAAGGGACGAAAGTCTTGTTTGTGTGGTAGAGGATATTCGGGATGTGATGGCCATAGAGAATACAGGTCAGTTTTTAGGGTTGTACCATGTCCTAGGAGGGAAAATCTCCCCTATGGAAGGTGTTGGGCCCCAGGATCTGTCTATTTATTCCTTGGTGGACAAAGCAAAACGAGGAAAAATAAAGGAATTAATATTCGCATTAAGCTCTACAATGGAGGGGGATACCACCAACTTTTATATTTACAGGCAATTAGAAGGTCTGGACATAAAAACTTCAACCATTGCAAGGGGCATTGCGGTGGGAGATGAATTGGAGTATGCGGATGAGGTAACTTTGGGGAGAAGTATTCTGAATAGAATTCCGTTTGAGAATTCATTAAAAGTATAGGAGTTGTTAGTAAAAAGAATGAATAAAAATCAAAAATACGACCTTTTATTTGTTAGTTTTGCAATTTATTAATCATTACAAGTGTATTAAATAAGGATATGTCAAAATTTGAGCTAAAATTACCACAAATGGGAGAAAGTGTTGCAGAGGCAACACTTACCTCATGGCTGAAGGAAGTTGGCGATACCATAGAAATGGATGAAGCCGTTTTTGAAATAGCCACGGATAAGGTAGATTCTGAGGTTCCTAGCGAGGTAGATGGCATTTTAGTGGAGAAATTATTCAAAATAGACGATGTTGTTAAAGTAGGCCAGACCGTTGCCATTATAGAAATAAATGGAAGCGGATTAGAGTCTGATAATGAAAGGGATGGTCATAGTGTTTCTGTAAAGGATGATGTTTCGAACAAAGTGGTAGAGGAATTGGAAGTTGCGGTTTTGAGTGCCAAGGAAAGTACTAGCGCGCCGGTAATTGATTATAGTGGAACCGATCGTTTTTATTCTCCCTTGGTAAAAAATATAGCAAAGCAGGAGGGAATTACCTTGGCGGAGTTGGATACCATAAATGGCACTGGAAGTGAGGGTAGGGTAACCAAAAACGATATTTTGGATTATGTTGCTTCGGGCAAGGTGGGCCAAGGGCAGCCTTTTCAGGAGAAAAAGCAAGAGAATGCAATGCCTGTGGTAGAAATGGAGGAACAAGTTGCCAAACCTGTTCCCGACAAAAAGGAGGAAACAAAACAGGAGGAGGTTAAACCGACTTTGGAGAAGGAGCTGCCAATTAATGGCGACGAGCATATTCCTTTGACACGTATGGGTAAATTGATTGTCCAGCATATGACAGCAAGTGTTGCTACTTCGGCCCACGTGCAAAGTTTTGTTGAGGTTGATGTGACCAACGTGGTCAATTGGAGAAATAAGGTTAAGGATGCCTTTGAAAGAAGGGAAGGCGAGAAACTAACCTTTACCCCTATCTTTATGGAAGCGGTGGCCATTGCCTTAAAAAAGTATCCCATGGTGAATATATCCTTGGATGGCGATACCATCATAAAGAAAAAGAATATCAATATTGGTATGGCAGCGGCCTTGCCCGATGGAAATTTGATTGTTCCCGTGATTAAAAACGCCGATCAGTTAAATCTGGTAGGTATGGCCAAAGCGGTCAACGATTTGGCCAAGAGGGCAAGGGATAATGCGTTAAAACCAGATGAGGTGAAGGATGGTACCTATACCGTTACCAATGTGGGTACCTTTGGCAGTGTTTTTGGTACGCCAATTATCAATCAACCACAAGTTGGTATATTGGCATTGGGGGCTATACGTAAAATACCCGCAGTAGTCGAAACCAAAGAGGGCGATTTTATAGCCATTCGAAGTAAGATGTATTTGTCCCATAGTTATGATCACAGGGTAGTGAACGGGGCTTTGGGAGGAATGTTTGTAAAGGCTGTAGCCGATTATTTGGAGGCCTGGGACGAGAATAGGGAAGTTTAATAAATCCCTGGGATTGATTTATTTTCCTTGTTATTTTTAATTATGCTTTTTAGCATGGTTTGTTCCGCTGGTCTGTGGAGTTGTGTGTTTAATTCTGATGGATATTCTTGAATTTCCCTGCTTCTAAAAGGATTTTAAACATTTTGTGGGCTATTTTTAGTCAAAACCTTTGTAAAAACTATCTTTGTATAAAGAACCTACAACATGCAATTAAAGCTTACAAGACCAATTTGTTTTTTCGATTTGGAGACCACGGGAACTAATGTTGCCAAGGATAGGATAGTGGAAATAGCTATTTTGAAAGTGTATCCAAATGGAAATAGGGAGAGCAAAACATGGTTGGTGAACCCGGAAATGGAAATCCCTGCCCAGGTAGTTGCCATTCATGGCATTTCCAATGAAAAAGTGGCCAACGAACCTACATTTAAACAGCTTTCCAAGGAAATTTACAAAATGATAAAGGATAGCGATTTGGGAGGCTATAATTCGGATCGTTTTGACATTCCTCTGTTGGCCGAGGAGATGCTCAGGGCCGAAATAGATTTTGACATGAAGAATACGGTTTCTGTGGACGTGCAGACCATTTTCCACAAAATGGAGAAAAGAACCTTGGAAGCTGCCTATAAGTTTTATTGCGATAAAGACCTTGTGGATGCCCATAGTGCTGAGGCCGATACCATGGCTACTTATGAAGTGCTATTGTCGCAATTGGACCGTTATCCTGAATTGGAGAACAATATTAAAAAGCTATCCGAATTTACTACTAGGAAACAAGCGGTTGATTTTGCGGGCTTTATTGTGTTGGATGAAGAGGGGGAGGAGATTTTTTCCTTTGGAAAGCATAAGGGCAAAAAGGTGCATGCTGTTCTGGAAAAGGAACCTGGGTATTTTGGTTGGATCTTAAATGCCGATTTTCCATTGTACACAAAAAAGGTTTTGACCCAAATAAAATTGAGCAAATTGAACAACAAATTGGGCTAAGGATTTGGTATAATGGTAGTTACCGATTTTCAAAAAGGTTACTTGCCCTACTTTTCCAAAACAAATGCCCAAAGTCAATTGCCGAACATCACTCTGTAATATGAAGATTATTTGCATTGGTCGCAATTATGTGGATCACATAAAGGAATTGAATAACGAGAGGCCTTCAGATCCGGTTTTGTTTATTAAGCCGGACTCGGCCGTTTTGCCTAAAGAACAGGATTTTTATATACCTGAATTTTCCGAGGATATACACTACGAAGTGGAAGTGTTGGTGAAAATTAAAAAAGTAGGAAAGCATATAGATTCGCGATTTTCACATAATTATTACGATGAGGTGGGTTTGGGAATCGATTTTACGGCTAGGGATCTACAATCTCGATTAAAGGAAAAAGGATTGCCTTGGGAAAAGGCCAAGGGTTTTGATGGATCTGCGGTTATAGGTAAATGGTTGCCAAAATCCAATTTTGATGATGTAAATAATTTAAATTTCCAACTTAAAAAGAACAATATAGTTGTTCAGGATGGGAACACCGGGTTAATGCTTTGGAAGATAGATGATATAATTTCCTACGCGTCTAGTTTTTTTACTTTGAAAAAGGGAGACATTATTTTTACCGGTACCCCTGCCGGTGTTGGTAGAATAAGTGCAAATGATTATCTTTCGGGTACATTGGAGAATGAACAAATGTTCTCATTAAATATAAAATAGATGATTTATAATCTGGACAAGATAAATGAAATGGCAGAAGGTGATGATGAATTTATTAAATCTGTCGTAGCTGTTTTTTTGGAAGAAGTTCCTCAGGATTTGGATGAACTTGAGAAAGCATTGGGGGTAAAAAATTATGATAGCGTATATAAACTGGCACATAAGATTAAACCTAACGTAGATTTATTGGGCATGGAACAAACCCGAGAAATAGCCCTTCAGATAGAGACTTTGGGAAAAAAGGTAGAGGATACTGAAGAAATTGAGCGTTTGGTGCCATTACTTAAAAAGGACGTAGATCAAGTGGTTTCAGAATTAAAAAATGACTTTAGAATTTAATGTTTGCTGAAATCATAACTATTGGCGATGAGATTCTCATTGGTCAAATTATAGATACAAATTCGGCCTTCATTGCCCAGGAACTAAATAAGATAGGGGTTTCCGTATATCAGATTTCTTCAGTACAGGATGAAAGGCTTCATATTCTCGAAGCTCTTAAGGAAGCGGAATCTAGAGCCGACATTATTATAATAACGGGGGGATTGGGCCCTACCAAAGATGATATCACCAAACATACGCTGTGCGAGTATTTCAATGATACCCTGGTGGAAAGCAAGGAAGTGTTGTCCCATGTGGAGGCTATCTTTAAAAAACACTTGGGAATACCTTTGTTGGAGGTCAACAAAAATCAAGCCTTGGTGCCTTCTACGGCCGATGTACTCCACAATGAATTTGGTACAGCGCCCGGTATGTGGTTAAAAAAAGATGGAAAGGTCTTCGTTTCATTGCCAGGTGTACCCTTCGAGATGAAAAATTTAATAACATCCAAGGTCATTCCTAGAATAGTACAAGAGTTTAAGCGGCCTTATATTGTCCATAAGACCATTATTACCTATGGGATGGGGGAAAGTTCGCTGGCCGATAGGATATCCTCTGTGGAGGACAATCTGCCCAGTATGGTAAAATTGGCCTATCTACCAAGTCTTGGGTCCGTTAGGCTTAGACTTTCTGCAAAGGGAAACAATAGTGAGGAGCTAAACTCCATGGTGGAGTTGGAGGCGGAGAAAATTAGAAACCTCTTGGGCGATATTGTCTTCGGTGAGGAGGGGGGAGAATCTGTAGAATCGGTGATTGCCCAATTATTGACAAAAAAAAGGATGACAATGGGTACGGCGGAGAGTTGTACCGGGGGTAAAATAGCCCAACAGATTACGAGTATGCCAGGTGCATCCGCCTATTTTAAAGGGAGTATTGTAAGCTATGCCACAGAAACCAAGATAGAGGTCCTTAAAGTTTCCAAAACAACTATTGAACAATTTTCAGTAGTGAGCGCGGAAGTAGCCATTGAAATGGCCACTAATCTGCGAAATATGCTGAAGACCGATTTTGCTATAGCCACTACTGGGAACGCAGGTCCAACAAAAGGAGACTCGGATGCGGAGGTAGGAACTGTGTTTATTGCAGTTGCTAGCCCCGAAGCTGTGGTGGTAGAGAAATATCATTTGGGGAGCCAGCGTGAAAGAATTGTGCAAAAGGCTGTAAATAAGGCTTTTGAAATGCTTCGAAAAGAAATTTTAAAATTCTGACAAAGAATTTTGTCCGTCCCATAAAATTAATTTAAATTTGCACCCTGTTTATAACAAAATAAAAGTAGAGAGATGTCAAAAGTTTGTGATGTTACTGGAAAGAGAGCCATGTTTGGGAATAATGTGTCCTTCTCGATTAATAAAACCAGAAGAAGATTTGATGTAAATCTTTCTAAAAAGCGTTTCTATATTCCAGAAGAAGATCGTTGGGTAACCTTAAAGGTTTCAGCCAAGGCGCTAAAGAGTATCAATAAAAAAGGAATTTCCGTTGTTTTAAAAGAGGCAAAGGAAAAAGGGTTAATTAAATAATCCTGAAATACTAAGATTATAATGGCAAAGAAAGGTAACAGAATTCAGGTTATTTTGGAATGTACAGAGCATAAGGAATCTGGCATGCCAGGTACTTCAAGGTACATAACCACTAAGAACAAAAAGAACACTCCAGATAGGATGGAAATTAAAAAATTCAATCCTATTCTAAAGAGAATGACAGTTCATAAAGAAATTAAATAATACGTCATGGCAAAGAAAACGGTAGCGAGTTTACAAACAAGTTCAAAAAGATTGACCAAGGCCATTAAAATGGTTAAGTCGCCCAAAACAGGTGCTTACACTTTTATGGAGTCTGTAATGAGTCCGGAAATGGTAAACGACTGGTTGAAAAAAAAATAATAACCTAAATTTATTGGTTATAAAGCTACTTTCTGATGAAAGTAGCTTTTTTATTTTTATATCTTTGATGAAAAGGAACATGCCAAAAATATGAGTTTATTTAAGAAAATATTTTCTGCACAAAAAAAGGAATCTTTGGACAAAGGTCTGGAAAAGACCAAGACCAATTTTTTATCCAAACTTAGTAAGGCGGTAGTTGGAAAATCCAAGGTAGATGATGATGTTTTGGATAATTTGGAGGAAGTATTGGTTTCCTCCGATGTAGGTGTAAATACCACTCTAAAAATAATAGACCGTATAGAAGCTCGTGTATCCAAGGATAAGTATTTGGGGGTAGACGAGCTTAATGTTATATTAAGGGAGGAAATAGCAGGATTACTGTCCGAAACCAATTCTGGATCAGAAACCGAGTTTACGGTTCCCTTGATAAGAAAGCCTTACGTAATAATGGTTGTTGGTGTCAATGGGGTAGGTAAAACTACCACTATAGGTAAATTGGCCTATCAATTTAAAAAACAAGGTTTAAAGGTAGTCCTTGGTGCGGCCGATACATTTAGAGCAGCCGCAATAGACCAACTTCAGGTATGGGCCGATAGGGTAGATGTCCCTATCATAAAACAAAATATGGGCAGCGACCCTGCCTCTGTGGCCTTTGACACCCTGAGTTCGGCACTTAAGCAGAATGCGGACGTGGTAATTATCGATACTGCGGGTAGACTGCATAATAAGGTTAATTTGATGAATGAATTGACCAAAGTGAAGCGCGTTATGCAAAAGGTGGTTGAAGGTACTCCTGATGAGGTCCTCTTGGTTTTGGACGGATCCACAGGGCAGAATGCCTTTGAGCAGGCAAAACAATTTACCAAGGCCACGGAAGTAACATCCTTGGCAGTGACAAAATTGGATGGTACCGCTAAAGGTGGTGTGGTTATTGGTATTTCAGATCAATTCCAGATTCCGGTAAAGTATATTGGGGTAGGGGAAGGAATGGAAGATTTGCAGGTCTTTAATAAGATTGAGTTTGTGGATTCGTTTTTTAGTGGAAAAGAATGAAGATAGTCCGTCGATTATTGAAAGGAATATTTTTTTTACTTCTCCTGTTGTTTATTGTTTATTTTTTAGGTCCCAAAGTAGATAGGCCTGTATTGACAATTGATTTGCCAGTAGTGGAAACGGATTTAAATATACTGAACAACAATCTTCTACAAAGGGAAAAGGAAAATACAAAAATTAAGATCAATAACGAATCGCGAATAATTTGGTACGATTCTATCCCTGGAAAAACAGAATATTCTATTCTTTATCTTCACGGTTGGTCCGCCAGTCATGAGGAGGGTGCGCCTTTGCACAGGGAATTGGGGCAAAGATATGGTGCCAATGTATACTTGCCCCGTTTGGAAGGGCACGGAGTCCGGGAAGAACAAGCAATGCTTCACCTAACGGCTACAGACTATTTTGATTCGGCAAAGGAGGCTTTGGCCATAGCAAAACGGATTGGAAAAAAGGTTATTGTTATGGGGACTTCCACTGGTGGTACCCTGGCACTTTATTTGGCCCAAGGGGACAAGGATATAGCGAGCCTTCTTTTGTATTCCCCAAACGTAAAGATCTACGACCCGTCAGCAGTATTACTGTCGGGGCCTTGGGGATTGGAAATAGCCAAAACCATTATGGATAGCGATTTTTATGAATCTGAAGCGGATTCTTTAAAAAAGAGTTATTGGACAACAAGATACAGGGTAGAGGCATTGACGCAATTACAGGCCTTATTGGATGTAACAATGAAACCGGATGTCTTTCAGAAGATCCATCAACCCACTTTTTTAGGATATTACTATAAAAATGAGGAAGAACAGGATAAGGTGGTATCGGTCCCTGCCTTGTTGGAAATGTACGATGAATTAGGGGTAAAGAGCCATTTAAAGCGCAAAGTTGCGTTTCCACAAGTGGGTAACCATGTAATGACCTCTTATATAACATCAAAAGATCTGGAGTCCGTAAAAAGGGAAACCATAGGGTTCTTGGAAGAAGTGGTGCATCTTCACCCGGTCAAGTAAAGGTTTTGGGTTTCAATATAATTTAGTTGATTACGGCATTTATTTTTCCCCATAAATCATTATCAAAGGTAGATGGTCCCAATTCATCTTCATTGGCAGAATCGCCCATTCGTATAATTACCAATCCTTTACTGGGTACCACATATAGTTTTTGGTCAAAGGCACCTAGTCCGGCTATTAGGTCGTCCGGAGCATTGGGGATTAATTTGCCAGGGTATAGTTCTTCGGTACCGGGCAATCTAAAACTACTTTTTCCATTCAACCACCAGAGATAACCATAAGACTTGTTCAGTTCTTGGGAGGTCGTGGTCATGCTGGTGAAATAATTGGGATCGTCCAGAATTACGGTTTCGCCCCATATGCCTTTGTTCAGGTTCAAGAGTCCAAATCGGGCCATACTTCGGGCGTTGCTAAAGTACAGATTAAGATATCCTGTCTTTACCCAGGATCCCTGCATCCCAATCTTGTCACGGACCTTATTGTTAAAGTATTCCTTATACTCTTGATCAACAGCACCACTTATAATATTGTCCAATAAGGTATAGGTGGCATTATGGTAGTACCAAAAGCTGTTGGGATCATCTTTGTAAATCAGGCATTCAGCATCAGTGCAAAAATTATTTTCTACGGTATAATCCAGCCCAGTTGTCATGGTGAGATGGTTTTTTACGGTAATCTGCGCCTCTTGCGCTGGGCTAAGGGAAGACCAGCCCGTTCCCATATAGTCCGATGAGGGATGGTCCAGGGCAAGATGTCCCTCTTTTTGGGCAATTCCCACAGTAAAGGCGGTCAAAGTTTTGGCTGCCGAGTTCCAGGAGTGATTTTTTGTAGCGTTGAAACTTCCAAAGTATTTTTCCATCACAATTTTTCCATCCTTCAATAAGATAAAGGCCTCTGTTTTATTTGTTTCCAGGAAGTCATATAGTGGTTGTTCCGCATTTGAATTCCAATCTAGCTCTTCCAGGGACACAGTTTTCCATTCGTCGGAATTTAAGGGTGGAAAATACAGGGCTTCCTCGGGTGGAATCGGGATTTGGTCATCATTGCCTTTGGAGCATCCCATTAAATTGCAAATCAGAAATAAACCGGAAATAAAAAGTTGGGTTTTCATAGGGCTTTATGAGTTAGAGCTCAATTGGTTATAAAGGTTTAACGTTAAAAGAATAAAAAAAGATATATTGGGACTACAATCTTTTTTCAAGTTGTACTTTTGCACTTTATTTGAAAAATATGCGTACTAAATCACTTAAGAAGAATAGGATAAATGTAGTAACCTTGGGGTGTTCCAAGAATGTGTACGATTCAGAGGTGTTGATGGGACAATTGAAGGCCAACAACAAGGAAGTCGTACATGAAGAGGAAGGGAATGTTGTGGTGATAAATACATGCGGTTTTATAGCCAATGCCAAGGAAGAGAGCGTAAATACCATTTTGGAGTACGTTCAAAAAAAGGAAGCCGGGGAAGTGGATAAGGTATTTGTTACAGGTTGCTTAAGTGAACGTTATAAACCTGATCTGCAAAAAGAGATCCCTAATGTGGATGAATATTTCGGAACCAGCGAATTGCCCAATCTATTAAAGGCCCTGGGGGCCGATTACAAGCACGAACTTATAGGGGAGCGATTAACGACCACGCCAAAAAATTATGCTTATCTGAAAATTGCGGAAGGATGTGATCGTCCCTGTTCTTTTTGTGCCATCCCCATCATGCGGGGCAAACACAAGAGTACTCCTATAGAGGATTTGGTAATGGAAGCTAATAAATTAGCAGCCAAAGGGGTTAAGGAATTGATCCTTATTGCCCAAGATCTTACTTATTACGGATTGGACCTTTATAAGAAAAGGAATTTGGCAGAATTGCTGAACGAGTTGGTAAAGGTAGATGGTATTGAATGGATTAGATTGCACTATGCTTTCCCTACCGGATTTCCTATGGATGTCTTGGAAGTGATGAAACGCGAGCCTAAGGTATGTAATTATCTGGATATTCCGTTGCAGCACATTTCGGATGCCATATTAAAGAGTATGCGTAGGGGAACAACCCAGGCCAAGACCACAAAATTGTTACAGGACTTTAGGGCTGCGGTACCGGAAATGACCATTAGGACCACCCTAATTGTAGGTTATCCAGGCGAGACAGAAGAAGATTTTCAAACTTTGAAAAGTTGGGTGGAAGCAATGCGCTTTGAAAGATTGGGATGTTTTACCTATAGTCATGAAGAAAATACGCATGCCTATAATTTGGTAGACGACGTTCCCGAGGAGGTGAAACAACAAAGAGCTTCGGAAATTATGGAGCTCCAATCACAGATATCATGGGAGTTGAACCAAGAAAAAGTGGGTAAAACTTTACGTTGTATAATAGATAGAAAGGAAGGCAAGTATTTTATGGGACGATCGGAGTTCGATTCCCCCGATGTGGATAACGAAGTCTTGGTGGATGCGGCAAAGCATTATCTGAAAGTAGGGGAATTTGTTGACCTTCATATTTTTGAAGCTGCGGATTTTGACCTTTATGGAGAGCCAATTCAAGGTTGATCTGTTAAAATTAAGTTCCAACTCGTTGTAGCAGCCATACGATAATAGGTCCATGACCCCTTTGGGGCCTATTGGTTACATTAGAATCTTGAACTGTTAGTTCTAGCCTGTAAGTGGGAAATACGTCACTTTTTTTCATATTTTAGTCGAATAATAAACTTTAATATGAATCGCAGATCCTTTATTGCAGGAGCAGCCACAGCTAGTGTTGCAACAATCACATTGGCCAACACCGTGCCAATGGAAATTCCAAAAAAAGAAAAAAGATACCAAAATGGACAGAGTCCGTGGCCCATTTGTTTGGATACGGCGACCATAAGACCTGCCGAGGGTTTGGAAAAAAAGGTAGAGATTGCCATAGCTGCTGGTTACGATGCCATAGAACCATGGGACAGCGATTTGGAGGAATACGAGAAGAGTGGCGGCGATCTTAAAAAATTAGGCGCTAAAATAAAGGAAGCCGGATTGTTTGTGCCCAGTATGATAGGCCTGTGGGGTTGCATTCCCAGGAATGAGGAAGAGTTTCAAAAATCCTTACCAGCTACCAAAAACAGAATGAGAATGGCATCTGAAATAGGTTGTACCTATGTACAGGCCATACCCAATCAGGTGGGGGATAATTACGATGTTGGATTTGTTGCCTCTTGTTACCGAAGGTTATTGGAAATAGGAATTAAGGAGTATAATGTAATACCGGCTTTGGTATTTGTAAAGATGTTCCCTCTCAAGACCATGGGCCAGGCATCCGCTGTTGCCCTTGACGCCAATCACCCCAAAGCCAAAATAATACCCGATGTATATCATATGTATATTTCGGAAGGAGGTTTTGAAGGGTTAAGGCTTTTGAACGGTGATATATTTGCCATTTTTCAATTTAACGATGCTCCCAAAGGAATGGAAATGGCCGATATGGAGGATAAGCATAGGGTTTTTCCAGGTGACGGAATTTTACCGTTGCCACAAATATTGAAAGACCTTAAAAGCACAGGTTTTAACGGTTGTATTTCCTTGGAGCTGTACAATCCGGAGTACCACAGTATGGATTTGTTGGAGGTGGCCAAGACCGGCTTACAAAAGACCTTGAAAGTTATTAAAGAGGCGGGAGTTTAGCCTTTTTCCGCATCGGTAAAACAAGTGGCTTGTCGTAAAAGGTGATTCGTATTCCCAAGAGTAAAATAATACCGCCTAAAATCATTTGTAGGGTAATTAACTCGTTGAGGAATATCCAAGCCAAGATGGCGGCCAAGATGGCCTGCGCCAATAGACTTAGGGAGACTCTTGTGGCTCGCATATGTTGGGTGGAATAGCTTATGGACAACCATGCCAATAACTGGCAGACCAATCCTTGGATAAACAGTACGAACCAACCAATAGTTGAGAAGCCTGTAAAAGGCTCGTCCAGGGCATAGGACAGGATTCCTAAAAACAGGGAAGAAGATATTAGGCTTAGCGTCATAAAATTTACTATGGATGTCTTGGTCAGGACTTCTTTACTGATTAGAATATAGATGGCGTAGAACACCCCGGACAATAATCCAAAACTAAAGCCAATATCAAAAGAAAATTGGGCAAAGAATTTAAATCCGACCAAGGTGATCATCCCTAAGAGGGCAATTACGGTACCTATCCAAAAATTAATGGAAGGTTTAGGTTTTAAAAAGAAAAATGTACCGATGCCTACCCAAACCGGAGATAGGTTTGTCAGGAACGACGCTTGTGTGGCCGTGGATTCCTGAATGGCAATATTCCATACTGCCACGTCAGATCCAAAACATATTCCGCAAATAATAGTAAGCAATAATGTGCGCAGATCCGGGATTTTCAATTGTTTGGTAAATAGAACATAAGGCAAGATTATGCTTAGCGCGATAGCCATACGATAGAAGGCGGAAATAAGGCCCGGAGTATAATTCAGTTTCACCAATACCGGGAATATGGAAATACAAACTATTCCGATAATTAGGGCGATACGAGGTTTTGTTATCATTTTTGAAAAATGCCCAAAAATAGGAAATAAGAAGATTTGTTGCTGTCCTTAAACTAGTTAAATTCTTATAATATTGACATCCCCTAAATAATTACAAATTCAGATCCCGCGCAAGCTTGGTTTTGTAGGCCATTTATTATGCCATTCCCGGATATAGCTGTCCCCTTCGGCAATCATCTCTTGTGCTGTCTTGGTACGGCCATCAGGTGATATATAAGTGGCCTTGCTCAAAAACCAAGACGTAATCCCTTCAGCTGTAAACCAGGCCCAATAGATTTTTTCCATATTGGTTTTTTGTAAAGGGGGGGGCAAAATTTAAGGCTGTCATTGTCGTTGTTTTCTTGCTATTTCCAGATGATAGATCTCTCTGCCCAATTGAGCCAAAAACGGAAGTGCTATATCTTCGTATTCATAGGAGTTATCGTTAAAGATTTTATTTTTATTGGCCAAAAGAGTGGCAGTAAGTATAAATTCCACATTATTTTTACGGTCCCATATATAGGCACAATCCGTCACTGTGCCATAGGCATTGCCTACTTTATTGTATATTTTGAGATATTCTGGTATGGTATCCCTGGTATCTCCAAACATAAAAAACTTGCAATAGCCGTCGTAATAATCCATGTCATCGTACCCCAAATCTCTAGGAGGGTCACTCATGGCCTTCATGAGAAAACTATGTTGGTCGGGGCTAAGGTTGAATCGCTCACTTTTCGGGAATTGCTCCGGGAAAACTATCCTTTTTAAAACCTCGTTCTGGGCACTAATTGGAAAATAATTTTTTAAGTTAAAATCGAAGGGTTCCTTAATTAGGGTATTTTCTTCATAATGGGCCGTACCTTTTTTTATCCTGTTCAGGGCCAAGGGAACAGCAGGTTTGTTTACGCTCGGTTTTAACCAGCTTAGTGTAGTGTCGTTTAGGAAGACAATAAGTGGTTTTGTAGTAACCTCAAAAGCATTCTCCGTTGAAAGTCGATGGGAGATTCTCACCGGTGCAATACCCTTGTCCTTTAAACTCATGTTTATTCGGTCCTGTCCCAAAAATTCGAAAAGTCGATTATTGGCTTCATTGTCACTTACGGCAAAAATCTTGATAATTTCGTTGGCAAATGTTGTTTCAATGGAATCACCTTCCACATAAAACCGGGTGTAGCGGTCCAAGGAATCCATTTCATTCAGTTTTTCTAGGGCAAGTATGGCGGTTAGGGTTTTAACCGTGCTTGCCGGGTAGAAGTAGTTGCTGTCGTTAACCTGAAAATTGAAATCAGTAAAAATTATACTGTCCCTGTTCCTGTCAATTCGGGTATATCTTGCTTGCAGCTCATATTGGTCCAAGCTATCCATAACCTTTCTTATTTTGGAATTGTTGGAGGCCAGGGCTATTTTTAATAGGTCAGGATCCTCAGTATGGTGGGTACATGAGAAAAATAGGGTCGTTATTGGGAAAATGAAAATTAAGAATCTACTGCCCATGGGTTCTTTATATGGATTTAAGCTAGTCTATTGGAGTATAGACTTCACCGCGATGAGGCCTTAAGGCGTCCCTGACGGCAATCATCTGGGATTCGTTTACCACTAGAAATGCTATGGAGTGCATATTGGTAATGTCTGCACTTCCCGTAATGTTCAAGGTCATATTTTGGGTCAACACATATTCTTTAAGATGTATTTCATGATGTTTTGCTGTTTTTTGGGCCGCTTCACCCCTAAAATCCCAAATGAGTTTTATTTGTCTATCCGTCATGGAATAAAATTAATGATAAAAGCAATAATAATAGCAGTAAACCTTCCGATAAATGCTGGAGGATTTTATTGGGAAATGAGGACTTGCATAATGCTGCTTAATTGCTAAATTTGCGGAATGGATTTTTGTCAATTAAAGCTGGAAAAAGTATCAGTGTTTTTAGTAAGTGTAGTATTGTTATGCACTTTTATATCCTGTGATTCGCTTTTTAATAAGAAGGAAGACAAAATTCCTGTGGCCAGGGTAGGGGATACATATTTGTACAAGGAAGACCTAAAAGAGTTGCTTTTGACCAATATGTCCAAAGCGGACAGTACCTCTTTGGTGAACAACTATATTAACAATTGGGCTTATAAGCAGCTGTTGCTTTCCAAGTCCAAAATAAATCTACCCGAGGAGAAGCTGGAGCATTTTGAGCAATTGGTATCCAATTATAGAACGGATTTGTACACGGGTGCCTATAAGGAGGCACTGGTGCTACAATCGCACGATACGGCTATAACCCGTAACCAACTCACCGAGTTCTACGAACGCGAAAAGGAAAATTTTAAGCTTAAGGAACGGATAATACAGTTACGGTTTGTGGAATTGCCCACGCAATTCTTGGACAAGGATGTGGTTGCTAAGAAGTTAAAGGATTTTAAGGAGTCCGATAAACGCTATTTGGATTCTATAAGTGTGCAATTTAGAAAAGTGAATTTTAACGATTCTATTTGGGTAAATGTTTTTCGGGTAATGGAAGAGATTACTCCCTTAACTACTGAAAATCAGGACAAGTACTTAAAAAAATCACAATTTTTTGAATTACAGGACTCTTTAGGGGTATATTTGGTGAAGGTAAACGATATGTTGGATATCAACGATATTGCTCCCCTTACTTATATTGAACCTACCATTAAACAACTGCTTTTAAATAGAAGGAAGTTGGATTATATGAAAAAATTGGAGGTAGAGGTAATGGATGAAGCTATTAAAGAAAAAGAATTTGAAGTTTATGAACAAGGTAATTAAAACAGGTTTTTCCCTTTCTATTTTATTTTTGACAGGGATAATAAGTGCACAGGAATCGGAAGGTATGCCGGACACCCAGGTAGAACCGCAAGAGGTGAAGGTAGAGGAATCAATGGTTTCCAAGAACGATACTGTCAACAATTTTAAAAGAATTAAGTTGGACGGGATAGCTGCTGTGGTAGGGGATTATGTAATCCTGGAATCGGATATTGAAAAAACTTTGATAGATCTAAAGAGCCAGGGGGCTTCCACTGCCGATGTAACAAGATGTAGCCTTTTAGGTAAGCTAATGGAGGATCGTCTGTACGCGCATCAGGCTGTACAAGACAGTATATTGGTTTCGGATGATGAGGTAAATGCCCAAGGGGATCGACAATTGCAACAATTGGTTTCCCAAATTGGTTCTATGGAGAAAGTATTAAACTATTATAAAAAGGATGATGAGATCAGTTTTCGTGAAGAACTGTACAAGATTAACAAGTTGAGAATGCTTTCCGAAAAAATGCAGAACAAGATTGTTTCGGAAATAGAGATTACCCCGGAGGAGGTAAGACAGTTCTTTAATAAGATCCCGGTAGATGAGAGACCGATCTTCGGTGCAGAGTTGGAAATAGCCCAGATTGTAAAACAACCCAAGGCATCCGAAGAAGAAAAGCAAAAGGTTATAGATAAACTAAATGAAATTAGGGCAGATATTATGGAGAACGATGCCAGTTTTAGTGTAAAGGCAATTCTCTACTCCCAAGGACCGTCAAAGTCCAGTGGTGGACTTTTGGGAAGTATCACCAAAGAGTCGGGATATGTTAAGGAGTTTAAAGATGTAGTATTTAGTTTAAGGGAAGGGGAAATTTCGGAACCTTTTGAAACAATGTTTGGATACCACATTGTGTTTGTTGAAAAAATTAGAGGTCAGGAAAGAGATGTGCGTCATATAATTATGATGCCGGAAGTTTCCCAAAAAGAATTGGATAAGGCGAAAAATGAATTGGATAGTATTAGGCAGGGGGTGCTGGACGGTAAATTTAGCTTTGCAGCTGCAGCTCTGAACTTTTCCGATGAAAAGGAAACCAAGTTTGATGGGGGACTATTGAGAAACCCACAGGATTATAGTTCCCGTTTTGAGCTTACCAAAATGGAACCATCGCTCTATAACCAGGTGAGGGATATTAAGGACAATGAAATTTCCATGCCCATCTTGGAAAATGATCCTAGGGGAGGTGCTCCCAAGTACAAGATTATGAAAATCACCAATCGTTATGATGAGCATGTTGCCGATTTTGCAAAGGATTATATAAAGATCCAGGAATTGGCACTTAGGGAAAAGCAGTACAATGCCATTAAAAAATGGATGGACGAACATATTGAAGATACCTATGTGAGTGTTAATTCCGCGAATAAAGAATGTGATTTTGCAAATAATTGGGTAAAGGAATAAATGCATGTCAGACGTAGCGGCAATTAAGGCTCTAGTTGAAAAAAATAAGGTTCTAAAACAAGAAATAGCCAAAATTATTATTGGGCAGGAGGAAGTGGTAGATCAAATACTACTTTCTGTATATACAGGAGGGCACTCTTTACTTATCGGAGTTCCCGGTTTGGCCAAGACCCTCATGGTAAATACAATTGCCTCTGCTTTGGGATTGGGCTTTAAAAGGATTCAATTTACCCCAGATCTGATGCCGAGTGACATACTAGGGAGTGAGGTGTTGGATCAAAATAGAAATTTCAAGTTCATTAAGGGACCAATTTTTTCGAATATAATTTTGGCCGACGAAATAAACCGGACCCCTCCCAAGACCCAAGCGGCATTGTTGGAAGCCATGCAGGAAAGAGCGGTGACCATAGCTGGTAATCAATATAAATTGGATCTGCCATATTATGTTTTGGCAACGCAGAATCCAATTGAGCAAGAAGGAACTTATCCTTTGCCCGAAGCACAATTGGACCGTTTTATGTTCGCCATAGAATTAAAATATCCTTCCATTGAGGAGGAAATTAAGGTAGTAAAGGAAACCACATCGGATAATAAGCAAATAATTGTCCCCTTATTTACCCCAGGGGAAATAATGGATATTCAGCATTTGGTCCGTAGAATTCCAGTACCTGACAACGTGGTGGAATATGCCGTGAAGCTAGTGAACAGTACAAGGCCAAACCAGGACAATGCCTCGGAATTTGTAAAGCAATTCGTAGATTGGGGAGCAGGTCCCCGAGCTTCCCAGAATTTGATATTGGGAGCCAAGGCCCATGCCGCCGTACACGGTAAATATTCTCCGGATATCGAAGATGTAAAAGCAGTGTCCCTGGGTATCCTAAGGCACCGTATAATAAAAAATTACAAGGCGGAGGCCGAAGGAATTTCTGTAGAGCATATTATCCTCAAGCTTTTATAGCCAAACCTCATAGGCAAGGAAGTACTACTTTTCATGGTATTGAAAAACTGTAATTTATTGCATTTCCATTCCAATTAGTGCATTCTTTTTTACAATTACATAAATTTGGCGTATTCTTGGGGTATTCTTGGTTTAAAAGTTTTATAAACGTAAGGTATTTTCTTAATTTTGAAGAATAACTTAAACTAAAATTTTATAGATAATGGCATTCGATATTGATATGATTAAAAAGGTGTATGCCAACATGTCTGAACGTGTTGATAAGGCACGTGAAATTGTTGGCAAACCCTTAACCCTTTCAGAGAAAATTTTGTATTCCCACTTGTGGGAAGGCAATCCTGACAAAGCGTTTAGAAGAGGTAAGGACTATGTTGATTTTGCACCGGATCGAATTGCCTGTCAAGATGCTACAGCCCAAATGGCGTTATTGCAATTTATGCAAGCCGGAAAGCCAAAAGTGGCAGTTCCTACCACCGTACATTGTGATCACCTTATACAGGCAAAAAGTGGTGCGGTGGCCGATTTAAAAGTGGCCAATACTTCCAGTGCCGAAGTCTTTAATTTTTTGGAATCCGTATCCAATAAGTACGGAATAGGTTTTTGGAAGCCCGGTGCAGGTATAATTCACCAAGTAGTTCTTGAAAACTACGCCTTTCCGGGAGGAATGATGATAGGGACGGACTCCCATACCGTTAACGCCGGGGGTCTTGGAATGGTAGCCATAGGTGTTGGTGGCGCAGATGCCGTGGATGTGATGGCCGGAATGGCTTGGGAGCTTAAGTTTCCAAAATTGATAGGAGTAAAGTTAACGGGTAATATCTCTGGCTGGACATCTGCCAAGGATGTTATTCTTAAAGTAGCAGGTATACTTACCGTAAAGGGAGGTACAGGAGCTATTATAGAATATTTTGGAGAAGGGGCAAAAAATTTGTCATGTACCGGTAAAGGTACCATATGTAACATGGGGGCTGAAGTTGGGGCCACCACTTCTACATTTGGATATGATGCCTCCATGGAAAGATATTTAAGGGCCACGGATAGAAACGATGTGGCGGATGCGGCAAATGCGGTCAAGGATTACCTTACGGCTGATCCAGAGGTATATGCCAATCCTGAAAAATATTTCGATGAAATTATTGAAATAGATTTGAACACACTTAAACCACATCTGAATGGTCCGTTCACCCCTGATTTAGCTACTCCGGTAGGGCAGTTGGGAGAAAAGGCCAAAGCGAATGGATGGCCTTTAAAAGTGGATTGGGGACTTATAGGGTCTTGTACCAATTCTTCATATGAGGATTTGACCAGGGCTGCCTCCATTGCTCAACAAGCTGTTGATAAAAAGATAAAGCCAAAATCCGATTTTGGAATCAACCCAGGGTCCGAGCAAATTAGATTTACGGCGGAACGGGATGGTTTGTTGCAGATATTCGAAAATTTAGGGGCCACTGTATTTACAAATGCATGTGGACCATGTATAGGGCAATGGGACCGTAGTGATCTAAAAGGCGATGAGAAGAATACCATAGTACATTCCTTTAACCGTAACTTTTCCAAAAGGGCGGATGGAAATCCAAATACCCACGCCTTTGTAGGTTCCCCGGAAATGGTGGCGGCCATAGCTATTTCAGGTCGTTTGGATTTTGATCCAATGAACGATACCCTCATCAATGAAGATGGCCAAGAAGTTAAGTTGGACGAACCCTTGGGGATTGAATTGCCCCCAAAAGGATTTGAAGTGGAAGATGCAGGTTATTTGGCACCCATGGAAGATGGTACAGGGGTTCAGGTAAAGGTAGATCCCAAATCAGAACGTTTGCAATTGTTGGAACCCTTTACTCCTATAAAACCAGAAAGTCTTCAAGGCGCTAAACTATTGATCAAGGCATTTGGTAAGTGTACTACAGACCATATTTCCATGGCTGGTCCTTGGTTGCGTTTTAGAGGTCATTTGGATAATATTGCCAATAACACCTTAATTGGGGCAGTAAATGCCTTTAATAAAAAAACAAATTTCGTTAAGAATCAATTAACGGGAGAATATGGTGGTGTTCCTGATGCCCAACGGGCTTACAAGGCGGCTGGGATAAAAACAGTGGTTGTGGGAGATCATAACTACGGAGAAGGATCTTCTCGTGAACATGCCGCAATGCAGCCAAGACATCTCGGCGTTGCAGTGGTAATCGTGAAGTCTTTTGCCCGTATCCATGAAACCAACCTTAAGAAGCAGGGAATGTTGGGGCTAACCTTTGCCAATGAAAGTGATTATGACTTAATTCAAGAGGATGACACCTTCAACTTTGTAGATATAAAGGATTTTGCACCAGAAAAACAAATTACCTTGGAAGTGGTACATAAAGATGGTTCTAAGGACACAATAAAATTGAACCATACCTACAATCAATCGCAGATTGAATGGTTTAATGAAGGCTCTGCCCTTAACGTGATAAAGAGGGAGAACGCAGCTTAAAATTGTGTTGTAAATACTTTGTAAAAACTCCTGATATTCATCAGGAGTTTTTTAGTTTTGACAAAAGGATAAATTAAATGAAAATTCGAAAAAAAACTGTTTTGAA
Source organism: Arenibacter flavimaris (assembly GCF_030291335.1). NCBI lineage: Bacteria > Pseudomonadati > Bacteroidota > Flavobacteriia > Flavobacteriales > Flavobacteriaceae > Arenibacter > Arenibacter flavimaris. The sequence goes on along the minus strand of NZ_JASWIM010000025.1, from coordinate 49,074 downwards.
CATCGCTGTAATGGCTTTGATTTTATCTTTTTTTGTGACCCCTTTAGGGGATTATAGTAAGGTGTTGTTAAATAAATGGTTCTCCTTTTCGCCAGAAGTGACTAAAGAAATAAATAGGGGACAGATCAAGGATTACGATTGGAAACTAAAGGATGCCAATTGGAATTTTTTCAATTTTAAGAAATCCAAAGGTCGTGTTGTCTTTATCAATTTTTGGAGGTCATGGAATATTCCGAGTGAAGCCGAAGTGGAGAGTATACAAAAACTATATGACGATTATAAGGGAAAGATTGATTTTTATATCATTACCAATGAGGAAAGGGAGCCGGTAGAGAAATTTATGGCAGATCATGGTTTTACCTTTCCGGTGACCTATTCCATAGTGGGCGATCCCATGCCAGTGGATGGTTCCAAGCCACCACGGTCCTATTTGCTGGATAAGAAGGGAAGGATTGTGATTAGCAAGGAAGGGGTAGCGGATTGGGACAATGATAAGGTAAAGGCCATTCTGGACGATCTTATTGCTAAATAGATGCTATATGGTTCCCAATAGGAAATGGATTTTTAACGGTGTGCTTATTCTGGCTGTACTTGTACTCCTTTTTACTCCAGTAGGTTTTTATATAAAAGTATACGTCAACCGCATTTTGGCATTCAATCCTACACCAGTTGAAGCACGTGAACAACAACTTATAACGGACTATCACTGGAAATTACAGGATTTGGAGAATAGCGATTTTAATTTTGAGCAAGTAAAAGGCGAGGTAGTAATGATCAATTTCTGGGCTTCTTGGTGTCCTCCATGTGTGGCGGAAATGCCATCGCTACAAAACTTATATAGGGATTATGGCGATAAGGTAATTTTTATGTTTGTAGCTCAAGATCAACAGAAAAGGGTGGAAAAGTTCTTGAAAAAAGGAAATTATGAATTGCCTGTTTATTATGAGAATTCCACCACTCCAAAACAGCTTTTCTCTAAAAGCATTCCATCTACTTACATCATTGATAGGGGTGGAAGAATTGTGGTGGCAAAGACAGGCGCTGCCGATTGGAACAGTAGTGAAACAAGGATGCTTTTAGATGGGCTGTTGGGCCGGTAGTAATAGGGGTTGGTTCTATTTATCTTTTTTCTGGAAATATTTAAAGGGTACCATTAACATTCCAAAACATTCCCCATCCTCTTTTCCCAAGTGTTTATGATGCATTTTGTGTGCCCTCCTCACCCCTTTGGCATACCAATTATTTGCATTTCTAAAGAATTTAAACCTTTGGTGTATAAAAATATCATGCACCAAGAAGTAAGCGGCGCCATAAGCCAATATTCCAAAACCTAAGGGCCATCCGTACCAAAAATCGGTTTGGGAGCCCAGCCAAAAGAAAGTCATACTGACCCCTGCGTAGAACAAAAAAAAGGCATCGTTTCTTTCGAACCATGAATCATGATCCTTTTTATGGTGGTCCCTGTGCAACGACCACAGGAATCCATGCATTATATATTTATGGGTAAACCAGGCCATAAATTCCATAAAGGAAAAAGTAGCAAAGAAAATTAAGATCCAAATCAACATTTTCATTCTAAACCAGTTTAAATTTATAGTCAATATACGATTTAGCCAATAATCTAAATTTACGTAGGTTGGAAACCCGTATTCTGGAAGACATGATCTTCGATGATGGCGTGTCCTCCAGTTTTTTCAATAGCTTAAAATAATATCGATATGCCGTAAAAACACCAAATTTCGCTTCCTTGGGCAAGCGGATTATTCCAGAATAACCCAACTTGAAATCAGCTTTTATTTCATTGACAATTTTGTTTTTGGCATCTTCGGTCATATTGTGGAGATCGGTGTTCGGGAAATAGGTCCTGTTCAAAACTTCAAAATCGGTTTTTAAATCCCTTAAAAAGTTTACTTTTTGAAAAGCAGACCCCAAAGCCATGGCGGAGGGTTTAAGTTTTTCGTACTCTGCTTTGTTGCCCTTTACAAATACCCTTAGGCACATTAAGCCAACTGCATCGGCGGAGCCATAAATATATTCCTGATATTGGCTATCCGTAAGACGAATCCTTTTCTCTAAATCCATCCGCATACTTTTTAGGAATGAGGTTATCAAATGCAAGGGGATGTCATATTTGTGGAACGTATGTTGAAAGGAGTTTAAAATGGGATTAAGGCTTATTCTTTGTTCAAGGGCATCATTTAAATCCTTCTCAAATTTATTCAATAGATACAACTTATCATATTCATGGAAACTGTCCACAATTTCATCGGCAAATCGGACGAAGCCGTATATGTTGTATATATCCCCTCTAATGGAAGTAGCCAACATTTTAGTGGCTAAGGAAAAGGAGGTGCTATAATGTTGTGTAACGAGCTTACTGCAATCTAGGGAAACGGCATCAAAAATTGACTTCATAAATTATTTTTTTTGATGTTCAACAATAAGTTCGGAAACCAGTTTTCCGGAAATTAAGGCTGGCGGTACACCGGGACCAGGTACGGTAAGCTGCCCGGTAAAAAATAGATTGTTCACTTTTTTACTGTGCAGTTTGGGCCTAAGAAAAGCGGTTTGCAAAAGGGTATTGGCCATGCCATAGGCATTTCCCTTATAGGAATTGTACTGATCTATAAAGTCATTTACACAAAAGTCTTCCTTAAACAGCATGCTATTTTCTACTTTTTGTCCGGTAAGTTTTTGAAACCTGTTTAAAATAATTTCAAAATACTTATTTCGGAGATCCAGGGTATCTTCCAGACCTGGGGCTATTGGAATTAAGAAAAAGCCCGTTTCACAACCTTTTGGAGCCATGCTGGCATCGGTAATGGATGGAAAGTTGGCGTAGAAGAGGGGTGCTTCGGGCCATTTGGGGCTGTCATATATTTCTTTGGCGTGTTGCTCAAAGCTGGTGTCGAAAAATAGGTTATGGTGGGATACATTTTGCAGTTTTTTATCAAAGCCCACATAAAACAACAAGGAAGATGGGGCAAAGGTCTTTTTGCTCCAATAGGCCTCCGAGTATTGGCGATATTGCTGGTCCAACAGTGTTTCTGAATGGTGATAATCGGCACCACTTAGTACAATATCTGCCTTAATGGTGTTGCCGTTAACTTTAATGCCTGTGGCCTTACTCCTGGTTACTTCAATCTTGGTTACCGTTTGATCGGTGTAGATTTTGACTCCCAGTTCCTTGGACAAAAGCTCCATAGCCTTAATTACTTGGTACATTCCACCTTTGGGATGCCAAGTGCCCAGTCCAAAATCGGCAAAATTCATAAAACTATAAAAGGATGGGGTTTTGTTGGGTTTCGCCCCTAAGAACAGCACTGGAAATTCCAGGGTAGCAATTAGTTTTGGATTTTTAAAACGTTTGCGGACCTCTTTACTTATAGATTTAAAGAACTGGTCCAGACGTACTATGGTATCTTTAGTGATCAATTCCATAGGGGAAAGGCCTGGGCGAAGTACTATTTTGTGAATCGCAATTTCGTAATTGTCCTGGGCTTTTTTAATGAATTTTCGCAAAGGTTCCGCACTTCCCTTTTCTATTCGTTCAAATTCTCTGCAAATTTTATCCATACTATCCCCTATGGTCATCACATCGTCTGAAAAGAAAATATTATATGCAGGATCTAGTTTGTCCAGTTGATAAAAATCCGATGGACTTTTTCCAAAATCATTGAAAAAGCTTTCAAATATATCTGGCATCCAGTACCAGCTCGGCCCCATATCGAATGTGAAACCGTCACGTATAAATTGCCTTGCCCTACCTCCAACAGTTTTGTTTTTCTCATAGATGGATACATCAAAGCCCTGTTTTGCCAAATAGCAGGATGCAGAAAGGGATGCAAACCCAGATCCAATGATGATAACACTTTTGCCCATAGGTATTTATATATAATTTCGGCACTTCAATTTTGCTAAACGTCCGATTATGAAAATAAGGCTTATTTTCCGAATATGTAGCGCAAATTTTGTAATTGATGGCTTGCAATCATTTCCTTATACGATATATGTTTGACCAAGCGCGAATTTCAAGGCATCAGGGCGCAATTCAGAGACGTTAGAAATACAGAATTCTTCCTATTTAGGTTAACTCAATTATTTGCATAAATATCCAAATACCCAGAAATTGTACTTGATCCAAAATGTTCTTGATCCTTGTTCTTGATCAGGAAATAGGGTGTGGGAATAAAAAAAACCGCCAACCTCATTTAAGAAGTCAACGGTTTTTGGTGCCCACGACTAGATTCGAACTAGCACGTCCTTGCGAACACCACCCCCTCAAGGTGGCGTGTCTACCAATTTCACCACGTGGGCTCTAAAAGTCTTGTTAAGGTACTATTAAGTATTCTTAAATAGTCCCTAAATTTAAGTAATTCGAAACTATTTTAAACAAAAAAAGTTAAGTACGTGACTTAACTTTTTTGTGACCGGGCTGGGGCTCGAACCCAGGACCCTCTCCTTAAAAGGGAGATGCTCTACCAACTGAGCTACCAGGTCAAAATGTGTTGCAGACTATTGCTGTTTGCGGGTGCAAATATAATATCATTTGTTTGTTTTGCAAGGCCTTTTTGAGAATTTTTTATTTTTTTTTGAATTACCATTAAATTAGACCATTTTTACAAAAAAAAAAGGAGGTGAAAATAGTATTGGTAGGATATATGGGTAGTGGTAAGTCTACCATAGGCAAATTGTTGGCTAAGAATTTGAAAATTAGTTTTTTAGACCTGGATGAAATCTTTGAGGAAAGACAGGGAAATTCTATTGCAAACATCTTTAAAGGACAGGGCGAAATTTTTTTTCGGAAAAAGGAACATGAATATTTAATGGATGTTTTGTCCCAAAACAACAACTTTATACTATCTACCGGTGGTGGAACACCTTGTTATTCTGGAAATATGGAGGCTATGTTGGACAAGGCGGACTATGTTTTCTACTTAAAAATTTCCATTTCGGGACTCGTTGAAAGGTTGATAAAGGAAAAAGAACATCGTCCCTTGATCAAAAATATAGCGGATACGGACTTGCCCGAATTTATAGGCAAACATTTATTTGAAAGAAATAACTACTATCTAAAGGCTACACATATAGTGGAATGTGACAATAAGGATCCTGAGACCTTGGTTGCAGAAATACAAGAACTACTCGCTTAGATACACAGAATCGTTTTTGGCCTTGAATTCTACATTGATGTGTTCTTGGAGCGATGTGGACAAGGATATCCCTTTGTAATCTGCTTTTACCGGATATTTCTTATGGTTCCTGTTTACCAATACGGCCGTTTTAAGTTGTTTTAACGGCACTCGTAAAAAATGATGCACTCCATATATTAAAGTTGTCCCTGAATTAAGCACGTCGTCTACCAAGACAACCGATTTGTTGGTGTATTCCGATTCAGGGATGGAAGTCTTGACCCCACTGGCCAAAGGGTTGGACTTGTCCATGATCACTTTGCACAAAATAATGTTGGCTCCTGTAATCTTCTGTAGCACGGCCTGAATCTTTTTGGCAAAATTTAATCCCCCTCCTTCTATCCCGGCAATAATAATTTCGGGTTCGTCAACGTTGGTCTCATAAATCTGGTAAGCAATCCGTTTTATTTTATGTTGGATTTGCTCGTGGGATAAAATTCTATTGGACATAGTCATGTTTATTTAGATTCAAATATAAAAAAGAGTTCCTTATCCGCTCTCGGTTTTATGGAATTGTATGCGGTTTCCAAGATCTTAATTTGAAAATGTTCTTGAAAAAGGCTTTTATATTCGGATAGGCTACCCCCAAAAGGCGGTCCGGATTCCGTTAAAGGGAAATTAAATAGCAGCCCTGCCAGTTTGCCATTAGGTTTTAACAGTTGTTTCATTTTTAGAACATATTCCATTCTAAGGCTTGGATCTAGTGCGCAGAAAAAAGTCTGTTCCAGGATTAGGTCAAAATTGTCCAATTCCAGATCAAAGAAATTCCCTTCCAAGAGCTGGTTCCTGGGGAAATCCGAAATTCTGTTTTTTATATTTTCCAATGGCTGTTTGGCAATGTCGATAACAAAAACATTGGTAAAACCCTTTTCCAAAAGATAAAGCAATTCATATGCATTGCCGGCACCGGGTATTAGGATCTTTAAATTTTTATCCTTTAATTGGTCAATGTATTCTTTCAGTGGCGTTGAAATGTGGCCAATGTCCCACCCCATTTCCCCTAGCTGATACTTTTTTTCCCAGAAATCCTTATTCAGCTTCTTCATCCAAATAGCCATCTATGTCCCTTCTATCCTTTTTGGTAGGCCTTCCAGTTCCTTTTTTTCGATAATAGTCTTTGGAGAACTGTAATAGCTCGTTGTGTTCAAAGGCTTCTTTGGGAGTGGTGTCCTTTCGGTAGATGTCCACTAACTTGGCACCTACCCGACTTTCGGGAACATCAAGTACGGTAAATTCATAATTTATCTGGTCTTTCCTTACCACCACTTTATCCAAGGGATACACTTCCCTTGAGGGTTTTACCACTTGTTCGTTAATTCTTATATGTCCCTTTTTACAGGCCTCCGTAGCTATGTTTCGTGTTTTGAAATAGCGGGTGCTCCAAAGGTATTTGTCAATTCGCATAAAAAAAATAAATGTCTTAATTAACAAAATTAAGACATTTATAATTTAAAAATATACAGATAGTTTTAGTAAGCCTTTATGGAGCTTATTTTATCATTCCAGCTATGCCGCCAGTTTAACCTCAGTGTGCTTAGGCTTGAAATGCTTTGTGGCTCTGTAGATGCATCAACTAGAAATGATTTTCCTTTATAATCTCGGTCTTCATAAAATCTAAAAATTGCACCACTTACTTTAAGACTTGAAATTCTGTCATTTGCATTTATGGGTTGCTGGTAGTTACAAACATAAGGGGAATAGCATAAATACTGCCAAAGTAAGTTGTCGCCTAGTTCTTTTAGGCGTTCTTCATTTGTGCCATTAGGGAAATTTGGTTTTGAATAATCTCCTCCGTAGAAAATTTTAGCCCATTCTATTGGTTTAATATAGTTCTTATCAATATAGATTAATAATGACGTGCTTAATGTTGGATTTTTTTGGGATAAATTACTATTTATCTTGCTTTTGGATTTATCTATAAAATTGGACAAATCATTTTCATTTTTAAATAAAGTGATTCTATCATTACTATTTATGTATGGGATTAGTTCCGGAAAATCTTCATAAATGGATTCAATTTTTTTGGATGACTCACTAGGAATAACTACGAGAGAATCGTTTTCGATTGTATAATTGACTATAATTTCTTCGCTTCCGAACAAGTAAGTGATCGATGTTTCTTCTTGTTGTAAAGCGTTGTTGGAATCATCTAAATAGTTTTGATTGCCATCTTTGGTGCATGAAATTAAAGAGAGTAGAACAATGGTGTTGATTAAGATAATTTTTTTCATATCGTTTTTGTTTTGTTATAATTCAAATATAAAATATTATAAGTAAGAATTATCGTTTTAATTTAAAATATTTTTCTTTCAATTATTTTTGTTTTCTGTTTAGTAATTGTAAAAGTCATTTGTAGTTTATGAGTATTTGGAGATTCAACTAAATAAATAAAAATCTTTGTTAACGCCTTCTGCTAGAATAGCTGAAAATTGTATCTTGCGCCCTCTAAATAAGAAATCAATGACTATAAAGAGAATTCTTTTACCTGCTTTAATTTTTGTGGTTATCTGGTCTTGTAAGAAAGATGATGGTGATGACATTGTGGTAGTACCGCCCAAGGACCTGGAAGAGGTATTGCCCGAAGATGAGGCCAATATTAAAAAATTCTTGGAGACCCATTTCTATAATTATGAGGAATTTGAAACCCCTACGGAGGATTTTGATTATAAAATTAAAATAGATACCATTGCGGGAGAGAATGCGGATAAGGAGCCGCTTATGAGCCAAATGACCCCTCAAAAAGTGTCTGTACCTGCCAATAGATTTGGATCCGAAGCGGAAGGAATGGTAGATCATACCTACTATTATTTGGTGGTAAGGGAAGGAGAAGGGGAAGTAGTGAATGTGGTGGATTCTGTATATGTAAGATATGAGGGCTCGTTGTTGGACGGGACAACATTTGATGCAGTGGAGAAAATCCCAACCTGGTTCGACTTGGCTAATATTCAAGCAATCGGAGCAAGGGGGTTTGGAGAAGGGGCTTCTAACTTAAAGGCTGGCGGAGAACCTATTATTAATGAGGATGGTACCTTTTCAGTAGAAGGTTATGGGATAGGCTTGGTTGTTTTTCCATCCGGATTGGGCTATTATAATGCTTCAAAACCCAATATCCCTGCTTATAGTCCTTTGCTGTTTAAAATAGATATATTTGCCGTTAATCAAACAGATCATGATGGGGATGGTATCCCCTCATATATGGAGGACTTGAACAACAATGGTTATTTATTTGATGATAATACCGACAGTGCCCAAGAGATTAAAGATAGGGCACAAGCTACTCCGAATTTTTTGGACACCGATGATGATGGGGACGGTATCCTTACCAAAGACGAATTGGGAGATGCCAATAACGATGGTGTTCCCGATTACTTGGACAAGGATAGATAAAGATAAAAAGATAATAAGTAATTGATTAAAAATCCCTTGGACGACAATGTCTCATGCAGGCAGGGTTTTTAATCCGCCCGTGCCGTGCCGGACGGGTTTACCTCTCCTTTGGAGAGCCTGCCTTTGCCGGTAGGCAGGGTCGGAACTGCTTTTTTTGTAGTTCCGGGTGAGGTAGGTATAATAAAAAATGCCCTGCAATCGCAGGGCATTTTTAGTATTGTGCTATTTTTTAAAGTTTCAAGGAAGCACTCAAGATCAATTGATCCGGCCTGGTGTCTACTCTATCATTGATATTTATAAATGTAATCTCATTTTCGCTAAAACCCCTCTCGTATCTTAGGTCCAACCCAAAATTGCCAAAAGAAACCCCTGCGCCAATATTGAGGCCAACGGTAAAGTCGTTTTCAACATCGTCAATGGTGATACCGTCATAATCCGTGTCCAGAATATACTGAAATGAGGGTCCTGCAAAAACGTTCAGGGGCCCAATGATATTGATACCCAATAGCACCGGAAGATCCAATTTGCTCATGTCCAGACTATTGTTTTCATAGTCCGATTTTGTTTTGGTGTATACCAATTCGGGTCTAAGATAAATTTGGTCACCAATTTTTCCAAAAACCCCAAGGTGGAAGCCTACATTGCTCTTGGGATCTTTGTACGCATCCCCGGCAGATTCAAAATAATCCCCATTGGCGCCATAGTTTAGGCCGCCTTTAATGCCGAATCCCGGACCTTTTTGAGCATGTACACCAATGCCCATTAGGGCAATAACTGCTAATAAAACTGTTTTCTTCATCATAATGTGTTCTTTTAAAATTAGAATACATTGTGTAATATTAAACACAATGTCTTTACTAGGTTAACCTAAAAAGAATTTATCTTGACACGAAAGGATGAACGGGTACGACACAAAAAAAACTGCTAAAATCTACCTTAATTGCTGTTGGGTAGCTTTAGCAGTCTCTTTGCGTTCTGTTCCATAGTTTTCACCATTTTCCATGTTAAGAATCCTCATCTCCCTACAAGGGATTTGATTACTTTCTTTTTAACACATTCACAACGGCATTCTCTATAGCTTTATTGTTTAATCCATATTTATCCATTAATTGCTCGGGGGTGCCACTTTCGCCAAAGGTGTCCTTGGTGGCAACAAACTCTTGGGGTGTAGGGCGTGTGGTAGCAAGGAATCCAGAGATACTCTCCCCTAGTCCGCCCAAATAATTGTGCTCTTCCGCAGTAACTATGCAGCCTGTTTTTTTAACAGACTTTAACACCGCATCCCCGTCAAGGGGCTTAATGGTATGTATGTTTATTACTTCGGCAGAAATACCTTGTTTTTCCAAAGTTTCGGCTGCTATCAAAGCTTCCCATACCAAGTGTCCGGTCGCTACAATGGTGACATCGGTACCTTCATTGAGCATAACGGCCTTACCAATTTCAAACTTTTGGTCTACAGGGGTAAAATTGGCCACTTTTGGACGTCCGAACCTTAGGTAAACGGGACCTTGATACGCTGCTATGGCAATGGTTGCGGCTTTGGTCTGGTTGTAGTCACAGGTATTTATAACCGTCATTCCCGGCAGCATTTTCATCAATCCCAGATCTTCCAGAATTTGATGTGTTGCACCGTCTTCCCCTAAGGTAACCCCCGCGTGTGAAGCACAGATTTTTACATTTTTATTGGAATAGGCAATGGACTGTCTTATTTGGTCATATACCCTTCCCGTAGAGAAGTTGGCAAAAGTTCCGGTAAAAGGAATTTTTCCTCCTATGGTAAGTCCGGCAGCAATGCCCATCATATTGGCTTCGGCAATACCAATTTGGAAAAAACGCTCAGGATTTTCCTCTATGAATTTCTCCATTTTCAGCGAGCCAACCAAATCGGCGCATAATGCCACTACATTAGGGTTGGTCCTGCCCAATTCGGCCAGTCCCGCACCAAATCCACTTCTTGTATCGTTCTTACCTTGATCTATATATTTTTTCATCTGTACTTTCTTTAATTTTTTGTTGGAAAAGGATTAGTAGTCTCCTAAAGTTTCAGGATTTTGTTCCATTGCTGTAGCTAATTGCTCATCGTTGGGAGCTTTGCCGTGCCAGGCGTGGGTATACATCATAAAGTCTACTCCATGTCCCATTATGGTGTGCAATAGTACGCAAACCGGTTTACCTTTTCCGGTCCTGCTCTTGGCTTCTTTCATTCCTTTTAGGATGGCTTCCAGATCATTTCCTTCCTTGATGTCCACTACATCCCATCCGAAGGCTTCAAATTTCTTTTTTAGGTCGCCCATCGGGAGTACGTCTTTGGTAGCTCCATCAATTTGCTGTCCATTATAGTCGATAGTGGCCACAATATTGTCCACTTTCTTACCTGCAGCATACATAATGGCTTCCCAGTTTTGGCCTTCCTGTAACTCGCCATCACCGTGAAGCGTGTAGACCAGTTTGGAATCTTTGTTCAGTTTTTTTGCCTGTGCAGCGCCCAGGGCTACGGACATACCTTGGCCCAAAGATCCAGAGGCAATTCTTACTCCTGGTAAACCTTCGTGGGTGGTAGGATGACCCTGCAAACGTGAATTGATTAATCTAAAGGTATTCAGTTCATCAACAGGAAAGTAACCTTTTCTTGCCAAAACACTATAGAAAACAGGGGATATGTGGCCGTTGGACAAAAAGAAGAGATCTTCTCCCGCACCGTCCATATCAAATCCATCCTTAAGCTCCATAATCTCATTATAAAGGGCAACAATGAATTCGGTACAGCCCAATGAACCTCCAGGATGCCCGGAGTTAACCTTATGAACCATTCTTAGAATGTCTCTGCGAACTTGAACGGTCAAATCTTGTAATTCTTGAAGTTTTGGCATTTTATCTATATTTTTTAAACTTTTCAAAAGTAATGGCAATCTTTTGGGTACACAAGCATGATTTATAATATTTTATCAACTATCATGGCCAATAACAGAACTTTATTTTTTTGTTAAGGTTTTAATGGCATTGAGTTGACTATATTTGCGACTTTAAATAGACTTTTTTGAAATTTACCTTACAACATTCAGACACAAGGACAAAAGCTAGGGCGGCGGAGCTTATCACGGACCACGGTAAGATAGAGACTCCCATTTTTATGCCTGTGGGCACTGTAGCTTCCGTAAAAGGGGTACACCAAAGGGAATTGAAGGAGGAGATAAACCCGGATGTTATTTTAGGGAATACCTATCATCTGTATTTAAGGCCTAAGACTGAAATTTTGAAGCAGGCTGGTGGACTTCATAAGTTCATGAACTGGGATCGAAATATCTTAACGGATAGTGGGGGGTATCAAGTTTATTCCTTATCGGCTAATAGAAAGATAAAGGAAGAAGGGGTTAAGTTTAAATCCCATATAGATGGTTCCTATCACGTCTTTACACCGGAGAACGTTATGGAAATACAGCGTGTCATCGGTGCCGATATCATTATGGCATTTGATGAATGTACTCCATATCCTTGCGATTACAATTACGCCAAAAGATCCATGCACATGACCCATAGGTGGTTGGACCGCTGTATTAAGCATTTGGAAAAAACTCCTTTTACCTACGATTATGAACAAACTTTTTTTCCAATTGTACAAGGCTCAACATATAAGGACCTTAGGAGACAGTCGGCCGAATATATTGCAGGGGTAGGAGCAGAGGGCAATGCTATTGGCGGACTTTCCGTTGGCGAGCCAGCTGAGGAAATGTATGCAATGACAGAGGTGGTCTGTGAAATATTGCCAGAGGATAAACCTAGATATTTAATGGGAGTGGGTACCCCCATCAATATTTTAGAGAATATTGCCTTGGGGATAGATATGTTCGATTGTGTGATGCCTACCAGAAATGCCAGAAATGGCATGTTGTTTACGGCACATGGTACCATCAACATAAAAAATAAGAAGTGGGAAGACGATTTTTCCCCTTTGGACGAGATGGGAACTACTTTTGTAGATTTGGAATATTCCAAAGCCTATCTAAGGCATTTGTTCGCTGCCAATGAATATTTGGGCAAGCAAATTGCGACCATCCATAATCTAGGATTTTATTTGTGGTTGGTTCGTGAGGCAAGAAGACATATTTTAGCAGGGGATTTTTATGAATGGAAATCCGTAATGGTAAAACAAATGGATAAAAGACTCTAGGTGCTGACCATAATAGACAAATACATACTAAAGCGTTATCTGGCAACTTTTTTTGTGATGTTGTTGCTATTTATCCCTATCGGGATAATGGCAAATTTGGCGGAGCAGATTGGAAAAATGATCGACAATGAGGTTCCTCTTGCCGAAATCGTAATGTATTACTGGAATTTTACCTTGGTCATAGGAAACCTGTTGTTCCCAATTTTCCTTTTTCTGTCCGTAATCTTCTTTACCTCCAAATTGGCCAACAATACTGAAATTGTGGCAATATTAAGTTCGGGGGTTTCTTACGGACGTTTTTTACGGCCATATCTCATTGGGGCAACGATTATAGCCATTATCATGTTTTTTATGAATATGTTTATTGTGCCTCCGGCCAGCGTGGGGTACAACGAATTTAAATTTAAATATTTAAAGAAAGGGAAGCAGGATAGGGTCACCACCAACATATTTAACCAATTGAATGAAAGTGATTATATCTATGTCAGCAGTTTTGACCCGGCGAGGCAGATTGGGTATAATTTCACTATGGAGCGTTTTAACGAGGAAAATACGCTGGACTTTAAGATATCTGCTGCCAATATTCGCTGGATAGAGAAGGATACGGTTTATAGGCTTACGTCCTATGAGAAAAGAAAACTGGTCAATAATCAAGAGATTGTGGAATCAAAGCGAAGATTGGATACTATTTTTGACTTTAAGATAGATGACCTTACCCCGGTTTCCTATATAGCCGAAACCAAGAATATGTTTGAGCTGGACAAATTTATAGAAGTGCAAAGAAAAAAGGGAGCTTCCAATATAAATAGTTATGTATTGGTTAAGTATAAGCGCTGGTCCCTGCCCATAGCTGCCTTTATCCTTACTATAATCGCCGTGGCTGTATCCTCTGTAAAAAGACGGGGAGGTATGGGGGTAAATCTGGCTTTTGGCATTGGGGTTGCCTTTATATATATCTTTTTTGACAAGGTTTTTGGGACACTCGCGGAACAATCCGGATTTTCACCCTTATTGGCAGTGATCATCCCGAATGTTATGTTCGGGGCCATAGCGTTTTATTTGTTGCAGAATGCCAAACGTTAAGCTCAATAATTATCTTCACCTACATTTTATTGTTTTCGTCTGGGGCTTTACAGCGGTCATTGGTAAGTTGATTACTATTGATGCCCTTCCTTTGGTCTGGTACCGTATGTTAATGGCTTCACTGATCATTTTTGCCTATATTCTTATCAGGAAATTTCATTTGAAGGTACCCCCAAAAGCATTGTTGACCCTTATTTTGGGGGGTATCGTGGTATCTTTGCATTGGGTCACCTTTTTTATGGCCATTAAAGTTTCCAATGTGTCCATTGCACTGGCAACGATGTCTACAGGCGCATTTTTTACAGCCGTGTTGGAACCGTTTTGGTATGGTCGTAAAATGGTAGGCTATGAAGTGGTTTTCGGACTAATCGTTATGTTGGGCCTTTATATAATGTTTAGCGTGGAGACGGGCTATTTAAATGGCATACTTTTGGCCTTGGTATCTTCCCTGCTTTCTGCAATTTTTTCATTGATCAATGGTAAATTGACAAAGGTGCATAGGCCTTCGGTAATTTCTTTTTATGAATTGGGAAGTGGTGTGCTGTTCCTGTCTTTATACCTGGCATTTTCAGGTGGTTATCACCCGAAATTTTTTCAGTTGTCCCTAAGTGATTGGTTGTTTATATTTTTACTTGCATCGGTCTGTACCGCTTATGCATTTATTGCCTCGGTCAAGATTCTGAAATATATTTCTCCATATACGGTAATGTTGACCAACAATTTGGAACCGGTCTATGGAATAATATTGGGAGTTCTTCTTCTTGGGGACAGTGAAAAAATGAAACCGCTTTTCTATGTCGGGGCACTATTGGTATTGATAACGGTGGTGGCAAACGGGATTTTGAAAAATAGAAAAAAATTAAAAAAAACGACTAATGGGTTACCTTCCCATTAAAGTTTTATATTTGTTCGTTGAAAAGAACTAAACCTATAAACCTATGGAGTATTTAGATTTTGAACTGCCAATTAAGGAGCTGGAAGAGCAATTGGATAAGTGCATGATAATCGGTGAAGAAAGTGAAGTTGATGTTTCTGAGACTTGCAAACAAATAGAAAAAAAACTAATTGAGACCCGTAAGGAAATATATAAGAATCTAACGGCATGGCAAAGGGTACAACTGTCTAGACACCCCAACAGACCTTATACGTTGGATTATATTAGGGCCATTTGTGGAGAAACCTTTTTGGAATTACATGGAGATCGCAATGTAAAGGATGATAAGGCAATGATAGGGGGGCTTGGTAAAATTGGAGATCAAAGTTATATGTTCGTCGGGCAACAGAAGGGCTATAATACAAAAACCAGACAGTTGCGAAACTTTGGGATGGCCAACCCCGAAGGGTACAGAAAAGCATTGCGTTTAATGAAGTCTGCCGAAAAATTCGGTATCCCTGTAGTATGCTTAATAGATACTCCCGGGGCATATCCCGGCATTGAAGCGGAAGAAAGGGGCCAAGGGGAGGCTATTGCAAGGAATATCTTGGAAATGACACGTTTAAAAGTCCCGATAATTGTGGTCATCATTGGGGAAGGTGCTTCAGGTGGCGCATTGGGCATAGGTGTAGGGGATAAGGTATTGATGTTGGAAAATACCTGGTATTCCGTTATTTCACCCGAATCCTGCTCTTCCATTCTTTGGAGAAGTTGGGAGTACAAGGAAATTGCGGCGGAGGCCTTAAAGCTTACCGCTACGGACATGAAGAAAATGAAATTGATAGATGAGATAGTTCGTGAACCGGTAGGAGGTGCCCATGCAAATAGGGATAAGACTTTTGAAATTGTAAAAAATAAAATTTCCTCGCACTATGAGGAATTAAAAAAGTTATCACCAAAAGAATTGGTGAAAAACCGAATGGATAAATATGCCAATATGGGGGTATTTAATGGATAGTATCCCTTTTTGTCAAGGTAAAAAAAACTGGAGCGGAAATTCTCCGGTTTTTTTTTGCTTATGAACAAATTTCGTAACTTATCAACAGGTATAATGTTGAACAACTGTTAATATCCCAAATCTCTTTTTAATTCTTATTTGTATAATTTAGCACTCATGGAAAAAACGAACCCCATTATTGGTCATCGAATAGACAAGTCGACCATCATTAGTCTTGAGAAAGGGAAAATTCCCCCTCAAGCTGTTGATTTAGAGGAAGTTGTGCTTGGAGCGATGATGATCGACAAAAAGGGGGTCGATGAAGTAATAGATATCCTACATCCTGAAGTCTTTTATAAGGATGCCCATAGATATATCTATGAAGCCATTTTTAAATTGTTCGAAAACTCGGAGCCGGTGGATTTATTAACCGTTTCCTCCCAATTGAAGAAGGATGGTCGTTTGGAAAGTGCCGGGGGCGATTTTTACTTGATAAAATTAACCCAAAAGGTAGCATCTTCGGCACATATTGAGTTTCATGCGCGTATTATCCTGCAGAAATTTATCCAGCGTAGTCTTATTAAGATTTCAAATGAAATAATAGAAGAAGCCTATGAGGATGCTACCGATGTGTTCGACTTATTGGACACCGCTGAATCAAAATTGTACGATGTTACCCAAGGAAACTTAAAACGATCTGCGGAAACGGCCCAGAACTTGGTTATTCAGGCCAAGAAGAGAATAGAGGAAATTGCAGGCAAGGAAGGACTTAGTGGTATCCCATCCGGTTTCGACAAATTGGACAAATTAACATCAGGTTGGCAGCCCAGTGATTTGGTTATTGTGGCAGCCCGTCCAGGTATGGGTAAAACAGCACTAACCCTGTCCATGGCCAGAAATATTGCGGTGAATTCCAATATTGGAGTGGCCTTCTTTTCTTTGGAGATGTCATCCGTACAGTTGATTACCAGGTTGATTTCCTCAGAGACAGGCCTGTCTTCCGAAAAATTAAGAACAGGGAGACTGGAAAAGCATGAATGGGAACAGTTGAACGTTAAGGTAAAGGCCTTGGAGACCGCGCCATTATTTATTGATGATACCCCTTCGCTCTCTATTTTCGACCTAAGGGCAAAGGCTAGGCGTTTGGCTTCACAGCACGATATTAAAATGATCATAATTGATTATTTGCAGTTGATGACAGCGGGCGGGAGTCAAAAAGGAGGAAACCGGGAACAGGAAATATCCACCATCTCCAGGAACTTAAAGGCCTTGGCCAAGGAATTGAACGTTCCTGTAATAGCCCTGTCGCAGTTATCGCGTGCGGTAGAGACCAGGGGCGGTAGTAAGAGACCAATTTTATCGGATTTACGGGAATCCGGGGCCATTGAGCAGGATGCGGATATTGTTTCCTTTATCTATAGACCGGAATATTACAAGATTGATGAATGGGATGATGAAGAACGTTCACCAACTGCCGGTCAGGCCGAATTTATTGTGGCCAAGCATAGAAATGGAGGTTTGGAAAATATCAGACTCAAGTTCCTTGGGCATTTAGGTAAATTTGACAACTTGGATGATTTTGATTCTCCCTTCGAATTCCAATCGAAAATGAATGCCGATGATGATAATCCTTTCATCACCAAAAACCTGCCGAATGCCAATGAAGCCTTTGGAAGTTCCATGAACGATGATTCCATGCAGGATGATAACGATGTGCCTTTTTAATCTTGGTGCATAGGTCCATCATATGGCCGATTCTTTTAGTTGGACTGTAACGGACCTTCAAAATGTAGAAATTTCGATTCCCTCAGTATAAGGTCATTTTCAAAATTTTAACCCTTTTCAAAATTGAAACATCAATTTTCCACTATCTTTGGGGGGATGCACATTAGAAATTGGTACATGCAAAAGTATTTTTTCTCCCTTTCCTTTATTCTTTTTTTTATAATGGAAATTTCGGCCTCGTCCATTCTTATTCCTATGGACGCTGATAGTCAGAAAAACCATTTAAAGGCATACGGTATTACCTATTGGGTATTGTCCAAACAGCAAAAAGTACAATGGCTCTTAAATTACAGGGGTGGATCTTTTTTGTTGCCCGATGGCGAAAGCATTCGTAGGGAATGTCAGATAAGGGGAGTATCCTTTGAGATTATTTCGGATTCCAGGGCCCAAGTTATTTTGGAAGAAATATCGAGTCCTTCACAAAATCAGGAAGCTGTAATTTTGGAGAAGGCACCAAGAATTGCGGTTTATTCCCCTAAGGACAATTCCCCCTGGGACGATGCGGTTACCATGGTACTTACCTATGCCGAAATTCCCTATGATCAGATTTATGACGAGGAAGTATTGGAGGATAAATTGGTATTATATGATTGGTTGCATCTACACCATGAAGACTTTACCGGTCAATACGGGAAATTTTATGGCGCCTATAGGGCGGCACCTTGGTATATTGAAGGAAAACAGCAGGCAGAAGCCTTGGCCTCAAAATTGGGGTTCAATAAAGTTTCGGAGGAAAAACGGGCCGTAGCCTTGAAAATAAGAAATTACGTTATTGGCGGAGGGTTTATGTTTGCTATGTGCTCCGCTACCGATAGTTTTGATATAGCCTTGGCTGCTGACGGCGTGGATATATGTGAGCCCATGTTTGATGGTGACCCCTCGGACGCCAATTATCAAGCTAGGTTGGATTATGGGAAAACTTTTGCCTTTACTAATTTTATATTGGAACGGAATCCGCTGCAATATGAATTTTCTTCCATAGATATGACCAAGAGGAGGGGTAATGTGCCCAAGGAATCAGATTATTTTTCATTAATGGATTTCTCGGCCAAATGGGACCCCGTTCCTACTATGCTCTGTCAGAACCATACAGCTTTGGTAAAAGGGTTTATGGGGCAGACCACCGCTTTCGCCAGAGAGGAGATTAAGCCTACGGTCTTGGTTTTGGGTGAAAATAAAATTAATGGCGAGGCCCGATATATTCATGGAATTAAAGGCAAGGGGTTCTTTACTTTTTATGGAGGGCACGATCCGGAAGACTATCAGCACAGGGTAGGGGATCCCAAAACAGAATTGGAACTGCACCCTACCTCTCCGGGCTATCGACTTATTTTAAACAATGTATTGTTTCCGGCTGCCCAGAAAAAGAAGCAGAAGACTTGAGTTGTAATCAGTTTTTCAACATTTTTAGTGATGGATATTAATAGGCTTAATAGCAATCCATTCTAATCTGCTTACGGTTTTGGTAATGGCTAAGGTCTTTGCCCAAGTGTTCGTGGCAGAGTTGCCGTAATTCCAGTAAGACCTCGTTTTGCATGGCAAGGGACCCACAGATCATAATGCAACCTTTCTTTTTCAAAACCTCTATAAATAGCTCTTTATCCCGTTGAATAAGGTGCTGTACGTAAATTTTTTCAGCTTGATTTCGGGAGTATGCAGTATTAAATTTGGTCAGTTTTCCATCCTGAATAGCCTTTTCAATATAATCTTTGTAAAGTTGAAAGGAACCGTTGGTCCTGGCCCCCCAATACAAATGGATTTCTTTTCTTTTAATGTTTTCCTGTATCATCCCCAAGAACGGACCAATCCCTGTTCCGGTAGCAATGAAAATGTTTTTTTTGGCCTTTTTCGGAAAATGGAAATTTCTATTATTTATAACAGTGGCTGAAATTTTTTCATCTTGTTCCAGTTGATACAAATAGTTGGAACAAAGGCCCTGTGGATGCCTTCGGATGCTGATCACTAAAGTATCATTATTTAGTTTTCCTATGGAATACAGTCGTTCACGAACACCTTCCGCTGGCGCCAAGGATAACAAGTCGCCTGAAATTGGGTTTGCTCCATTTAGATTTTTTAGGCACAAAAGAAAAGTTTCATCTTGGGGTAGTTCGGTTTTATTTATAATTTTAAAAGACGAGGGTGGCTTGGAATTGGAAATCAATTTGGGTTTTTTCAGCTGTAAGGGGAGGCCTACTTTATTTGCCCAAGCTTTGGCCCATTGGTTGAATGCTTCAAAAGATTGATCGTTCACTGTAAATACATCCAGCAGGGCAGTACTGTTTTTAGCTGAGTTTAAGGCGTCATTTGCGGTGTAAGCATATTGGCAGAAATGGGGATAGGCTGTAGAACCAAAACCCACCACACTAAATTGGAAAGCTTGTTTTTGGTGGTTTTTTTTAACAAGTTGGAGGAAGTTTTCGGCTGTCGCCGGAGCTTCTCCTTGTCCGTACGTAGCCGTAATGATGATTAGATGGTCTATTTTTTTAAAATGGGTGTATTGATTCATCAATGTGAGGTGACTTTTCTTTCCTGCCGATAGAAGTTGTTTGTGTAATTCCAACGCAAATTGAAGGGTGGTGCCACCCTCCGTACCTACCAAAATAACAAATTCACTTTCATTTTTGGAGTGTTCATTTTTTATCTTGGCTTTGGGCCTTTTGAAATATACAATGAAACCTGTAACGGTGAGAAAGGGTATCGCTAAACTTCCCAAACCGAGTACCATCGACCATAAAATACTACCTTCCCCGGTATGCAATACAGTTGCCCACGAAGACAAAACTTTTATTGTAGGATGTGTTTCTTCGGCCAGAATGTCTCCCGTAACTTGGTTGAGGTATATTTCCCTATACTTGAGTTGAATTATATAATAATCTTCTACAAATTCAGAGAAAGGAAATTCCAATTCCCGAAGTTCTGATAGGGGGGTGGTTTTAAAAAGGTCAAATTCGGTGTAATCTTTTAGTGGTTCCTCCTGTATGGAATCGAAGTCAACTTGTAGGGAGACGGGAGAATCCGGTATAATATCAAAACGGAGTAAGGAAAGATATACTCCCGTTAGAGCCAATGCCAAAAGTGGAATTAGGGCAAATCTTGCGTAAACAACATGATGGTATTGGGAAAAATTCTCGCGGACAACAGGCGCAAAAAATTGCTTGTAACCACCTTGTCTCTTTGCAATGAGCACTATGCCCGAAATACTGATAAGGATTAAAAGGAAAGAGGAAAATCCAATTATAAAACGGCCTGTGGATTTAAGAAAGAGAGAGCGGTGGAGGTTGGTGGCAAATTGAAAAAGTGGCTTTTTTTGAATAAGACTTCCCAGTTTTTCACCAGTGAATGGATCAATGTAAAATTCATCATTTTTTCCATCCATGATAACCGTAGCGCTTACGAAACCGTTTCGGTCTCGCGACACTGCCAAAACCTCTTCATATTTAGCATTGATATTCTTTAAGGTTTCGGCCAAAGAAAGGTCATCGGCCCCGACAACACTGTAAGGCTCAATTTTATTCGAAATTGGCTCAACAGCAAGAATAACACCGGTGACCGATGCAATCAAAAGAAAAATAGAAGAGGCAATTGCAAATAGTAAATGCCCATACCTCCAAACCGATACAATCATATAATCTATCTATTGGGAACCATTCTTATATAACGGATGTAACCTTTACCTTCCACCTTTTCCTTTATGGTAGCCGAATTTAGTTGAATTTCGGCATCTACGGAATGATATTCCTGATTCTCCACGGCCGACTCAAAGCGAACTTTGTAACCCGCATCAATTTGGGAAGCGTTAAAGCCTAATGAGATGATGTTTCGTTCGCCGTTGCCAATGGTGGCTCCCGTAATGGCATCTATGTTTTCCTGGGCCCCATTACTGAATTTCCACCAGTTTTTTAAATCAGGAAACCATTCCTCATCGTCTCCCTGAACATAAAGGGTCTTTTCGTATTGCCCTTTAGGGTTGATCAGCGTAACCACTACATAGGCTTTTTCACCTGTATAGTTGGTCATCTGTATCATACATTTATAGCTTACTTCCGGTTCTTTTATAAAAGAGGACAACACGAAAATTGTAGATGCCAAACACAGGGCTCCTACTGCTTTGATCATTATATTTCTCATGGAATATTAGTTTAAAAATTTAAGATCAACCTTGTTTTTGGCCAACAGTTCGTTCTCACTGGCCAGGTCGTATGCAGTTTCACCAAACTCGGTCGTAGACTGTAGATCAGCTCCATTATTTATCAAATATCTTAGGATGTCTGCATTGTCTGTCGTCATGGCCGCATAGTGCAGTGGGGTATTTCCATTGGTATCCTTGCCATTGACATCCGCACCAAATGCACTTACTTTTTTCAGTAGCCCCAGGTTGTTCTTGGAAACCGCTAAATGCCATACCGAGCTATTATCGCCCTGTAGTTGTTTAAAATTAAAGCCATTATTTTTCAACGAGGCCACCTTGGCATCAAAATCACGAGGTATACCCCGGCTGGCAAAGAGGTAAGAAGCCAAGTTGTTTCCTTTGCTGTCCTTAATGTTCACATCGGCTCCTTTAGAAATCAGGTAAGAGACCACCTCACCACTATTACTTTGAACGGCAACCGCCAGGGCCGTACGGCCATCTTTATCGGCATGGTCTATATTATCCGCCTTATCGGCAAAGTATTTTACAGCTTCTATTTTATTTCGTGCCGCCGCAGTCAACAGAGTAGTGTTACCCTCATTATCAACTGTATTTGGGTCTACCCCTTTCTCTATGAAATAATCGAAAATCTTGGTGTCTATGGACGAACTTGCCAAATTATGCAAGGGAGTTACACCTTTTTTAGTCTTTACCTTGGCACTGAGGCCTATACTTTCTAAGTATTTATACAAAGCAAGGGAGCTTTCCCTGCCCTTGCTGGCAAAGAAGATAGCATTTTCAGAAGTGGCATCATTCTTTGCTGTGGAAACGCCCCTTTCCTTCAATTGCTTAAGAATTTCAATATTACCACCTTGTGCGGCGTAGTGAAAGATACCATTGCCTTGGTGATCCGTACTATTGATATCCATACCTTTATGGATAAAATAGTCGACCAGCTTTAGGTCTTTGGCCCTGGAGGCGGCCACATGAAGCGCGTTGTTTCCATGGTGGTCTTGTTCTTTTTGAATGTCAGCACCCTTGTCAATAAGATAATCATAGATGTCCGTATCTGTCTGTCCGCTGGCAGCGCTAAATGATATAGGTCCCCATCCGTGAGAGTCGGCCATGTCTAATTTGGCACCTTTTTCAACCAAGAATTTAACAATATCAAGATTACCACGGGATGCGGCCCAAAATACGTAGGTACGGGAGTCATGGGTACGTTTGTTTACATCATTGCCCTGTGAAACCAAATACGCAATAGTACTTACCGGGTTGTTGCCAAAGATAGCGAAAGTAGTGGCATCAAAACCTCCACCATTGGCAGCTGTTATGGAATGTCCTTCTTTTTGTACTGATTTAATATCGTCAATAGTTGGTAGCGATTCCCAATAGTCCCTGTTTAAAAAAGGATTGCTCGATTTTTCCATGATTCTTTGTGCTGTGGCGCTAAATCCTATTAGGCCTGTAGCAACAACAAGGGCAATGGTCTTAAAAATAGTAGTTTTCATTTTCTTGTGATTTTGTGTATTTGAACATCTAAAACCATTATCGAAACCGTGGTTCCGATAACGGTCTTTAAATTTATGGCAGTGAAGTAATCCTAGGTATACCGGTATGGATCTATAAGGTATTGGCTTTGGCATTCAAATCCACTTCTTTTTATATTCCCTGGTAGGGATTATAATAGTGTCTGGTAGCAATATCTACCGTTTTGTGTACGGGCGGCCAAAGCTATATAGGATTACTTTGATGCTGAAAATAACTCCTGTGGGTTTAAAAAACGCCTATAAAGTGACTTCCCGCTACGTTTACCAATTCAGCTCCTTTGGTTACTTCACCAGTTTCGGTATCTACTATGTATATATTTCCGTTTTGCCCTACAGGGGCTTGGGTAAGGTATATTTCAGTTCCGTCGACTACAAAGCCTTGATATTGGAAAAGGTAGAAATCTGGGTCATAGGGGATAGCTTCGATTTTTTGTGCCGTTTTAGCGTTCAAATCGGCCAAAGCAAAAAATCCTTGCGCTCCTGCTACTCCTTCTACAGAACCATCATGCCGGTAGGCAATAACTGCTTTTCCATTGGCTGCAGGCCTCCAAGCAAGGATGTAAGCACCTTCTACCCCTAAAGCATCGTCTAGATTAAATTCATAAGAATCGTCATATTCGTTGTCAGCATCAATCTTTAAAATGTAAGAACCTTCTGGGTCGCCCTGATTTGCCTGATACACACTACCGTTATATTCGAAGGAATTAATACTGCGGTATCCATTTGTATTTCCGTGACCTACCGCGGAGGTAATTACGGATGGGTTCAATAAAGAAGGGTAGTCCAGTACAATGGTTTTGGAACCTAAAATCTCATAATCACTATCATTTTCAGCAGTAGCAGGATTTACTTTGCTTAAACGTGCACCAATATATAATTTATTTCCAGCTGCATTTAAAGTAGGCATATCGATTCTTGAAATATAGTAACCGTTAGCTTCTTCCTCAGCACTTAAGGCAACACTGTGTTCTTGAAACTCTTTTATTGATGAGTTGACCAAATCCAAAGTTACTACACCGATGGTAGCCTCTGTACGGCTATAATTATCGTTTTCATCAAACTCATGTTCTGTTGAGACATACACTGCCGCCCCTGTTTGATCCCCGTCAAATAGCTTTATCCATCTTGGAGCGGTGCCTACGTAAGGGGCAATGCTTACCTCGGTACCTGTTGGTGTAAATGTTTGCCCCCCTTCTACGGTGTACTTTGTATAATTGCCACCGGTATCTCCCGCGTAACTAATATTAAAAATGGTGTTGCCATCTTCGGAAGATTGTAATCTTGCCGTTCTATTGGACGGTGCTATAAAGCCATTTTGAAAAGGCTCAATTGAAACTGTTGGGTCTTTGGCATCATCGCTAGAAACTGAATATATTAAAGTTCCTCCATTGCCGTCGCCAGGGTTGTCGCCCATTTTGGCTCCGGCAACGGTAATCCATCTAGTTTCTTCAGGATTGTCGGTACCTGGTGTGGTTATGGTATCGTCATCGCTGCTACATGCGCCAATTAGACCAGCTGTTAATACAATGGCAGCAAAGGTTTTAAGGTTTAAAAATGTTCGTTTCATTTTAGGTATTTATTAAAAGGTTAAAATTTATTAATTGCGTAATTCAGTTTTAAGTAAAAAGCCCGTCCCGGCTTTTGTACGGAAAGATTATCGTAAACGGGTTCGTCCAATATATTTTTGATGTCAAAGCTCAGCACAAACCTGTTTTTTGGAAAATTGTAACTAAGTCCTATATCTTGTGCCAATTGTCGGGGTACTTCAAAAAACTCATTGCCCACGGTGTTCGTCCCCTGTGCGGTCAGGAATGAAAATTCATCAGTGAAATAGACATTGTAGAAAAGGTTTAAACGTGATCTCTTGAGGAATACATTTTCAAAGGAGTAGCGTAAACCACCGTTCATTGTAAAGAATGGGGTATTTGGAACGTCTATCTCGATACCTTGATTCTCAATTTTTAAATTGAAACGCGAAATGTTGAAATTGAGACCAAAATTATGGTTGTAGGTGTAATTTAATTGTGCGTCTATTCCTTTGGATGTACCACTGCCTTGATTTACGTATACAATTAATTCGTCATCTACATTTAGTGAAGTTTCAATAGGTAAACCAATTCTATCCTTGATGTTTCGGGTAAAAACATTTGTTGATATGGTAAAATCATGCTTATCGATATTAAACGTCCCAAACCTGAAGCCTAAGTTGTAGTTGTTACTTTTTTCAGGATCTATACTTGAATTGGCTACAACATTGTCTCCATCGTTCCCAAATACTTCGGTTTCGTTTGGCAATCGGATGGCTTTTTCTGCTGAAGCCAAAACTGTTACATTACGGATAAGGGCGTAGGAGGCCGCAAAACCATATCCATCGTAATTCTTATGACTGCTGACAACTTCATCAACTACCAGATCGTTTCCGTTGACGTCTGTTTCTATGGCAGGATCAACACTTACTGTTTTTTGTTGATAGTGTTTGCCAAATAAACTGGCTCTTAATTTTTTGTCAAAAGCTGTTAATTCATAGGTTAAGGAATATATATTTTTATGTAGATCCCTGGTTCCTATAAATGTATTTTCCAGTACAGATCTTAATGCATCACTATCTTCTCTATCAATACTACTATATACATGGTTCAATAATACCTTGTGGTGGTCATTGATGGAATAGGATACTCCTGTTCTAATGGAGGCAACATTTCTTTTTATTTTTGCCAGGGTAGGACCACCTTCTTGTTGAGAACCCCAAGTGTACTCAAATTCATCTCCTCTAAAATCAATAGCTCGTTCACCGCTCCAACTATAGGCCCATGCTACGGTATCGGTGACAGCACGATTTCTTTTACCGTACAGACCGTTTATAGCAACATTGAGGCCAGGGGTGAAAAGGTCTTTCTTTTGGTAGTTTAAACTTGCCAAAAGGGCATCGGATTCCAAGTGCCTATCCTTGTAGGGGGTAATGGTCATAAAAGCCCCGTGTTGAACTTCTTTATAATCATCCGAACCGGTAAGGCCTATGAAAAATTGGTCTGCCCATTTTACATCGGTATAACCAATTTGGGCCATTCCACCTGTAGACCTATAGGCGTCATTGAACCTTTTTGCTGTGATTGGTGTTTGTACCCCTCCTAAGCCTGTAACTACAACACTTCTACCCGAAACTTTGTAATTGTTATCGGAATAGTTATGGAAAAAGGACGCTTTAACGGTGAATCCTGATTCATTAAAGCGGTACAACCCGTTAGTACTGGTTTGAAAGGTGTTGAAGGATCCATAGGAAACCGAAGTATTGAAATTGGTTTTTGTATCCTTATGAAGTACGATGTTGATGGCGCCACCTAATGCGTCGTCCGCCAGATGTCCGGGAACAACCCCTTTGTATACCTCGATATTTTTAATCATTGAAGGTGGTATACTATTTAAGTTAAAGGAAGAGCCATAAGTTGAAATGGGAATGGCGTCGATGAATATTCGAACAGAGTTTCCCGATAATCCGTTTAAACTATAGCTTACATCTGAGCCCAATCCTCCATTTTGACGAATTTTTACACCAACTGTAGTGTTTAGTAATTCGTTTGTCTGAATATTCCGCAGACTGGCTTCTTCGGTTTTTACTGCATTTACGGCAAAACCTTCTGTCTCAAGCTCTGTCTCTTTGGTCTTGCCATTAACGGTTACCTCGTCCAGATTTTCTAAGGTTTCCTGTAAGGTAAAATCAACTTTAATGTCCCTGTGGTTTTCATTTACCTCGATTATCATTGAGCGCGAACGGTAACCTAGAAAGGAAACCACTACCCTGTGCTTGCCTTTGGGAAGCTTCCCAATGGAGTAGTCCCCATTGTCGTCCGTGAGGACACCTAATTGTAAGCCTTCCAACAATACACTTGCATAGGGTAATGGCTTTCCCAAGGCATCACTTACCCTTCCGGACAATGTGACGGATGTTTTTTGACCTTGTACAGACCAGATTATGACCATTAAAAAAAGTTGTAGTAATCTTTTCATTAAATAATTGCTTATTCTTATTAAGATTTAATCTAAATAAATAACTTTGC
This sequence comes from Arenibacter flavimaris, assembly GCF_030291335.1. Classification (NCBI taxonomy): domain Bacteria; kingdom Pseudomonadati; phylum Bacteroidota; class Flavobacteriia; order Flavobacteriales; family Flavobacteriaceae; genus Arenibacter; species Arenibacter flavimaris. Next base: position 21,854 of record NZ_JASWIM010000025.1, on the reverse strand, counting down.
AAATCTAAATTATGTTTTCAGTTGGGACTAACGAGAAAGGAATTATTAGTAACGAATAAAGAAGTAAGGAATAATGGACTTTGGAATTTAAGGAGGTCCACCCCTATCCACAGTGATGTAGATCAAATGGTATTGGAAAAATCCTCCAGTGCTTTTATCTCACATGAACTTAAGGGCAAGATAGGGGGGTGGCAAGAAGAGATTAGAATGGACAAGGCCATGATCCTGATACGTAAACTGTCTTTGGTAGAGGGGGTTGTGGAAGAGGTAGAAGGCCAGGATTCCTATATAGGGATACATTTCGTATTGCAAGGCTCCTATGAGTGTATGCGCCATAAGGATTCTGTTAATTTGCTTATACCCTCTGGTTCATATAATATTGTTCACTGGTCCAAAGATGTAATTGAACAGAAACTTAGTGGTCAAAATTACGTGGCCTTGGAAGTATTTTACAAGGTAGAATTTCTTGAAGAAATGTTGGGGAAAGAGTGTAGAGTGGATGGTAATTTGTTTGAGGATAGTACTGCCCTTGGTTTTTGGAGCAGATCCAAGCCAATAACTATGCCAATGCATTTAGCGATGAATGACATATTAAATTGCAGTTTGCCCGGCAATGCCAAGGTGCACTATCTGGAATCTAAAATTAAATTGTTGCTTATTGATTTATTTTTGGGGCAAGAAACACAGATTGCGAGGGATAGGGAGGTGTCTTTATCCACATCGGATTATGAAACTATTGAAAATTTGGTTCGCTATATCGAGACCCATTTAAAAAAACCATTGACTATTAAGGAATTATCGGCTGTTGCTGGATATAATACTACAAAATTAAAAAGCTATTTTAAGAAGGTCCACAATACTACCATTTTTAAGTTTATTACAAGTCTGCGAATGCAAAAGGCCAAAGTATTGATTCTTGAGGATAATTATACCATAGCCCAGGCTTCTTATGAGGTAGGATATTCCAACCCACAACATTTTACAGTGGCATTTAAGAAAAACATGGGATATTTGCCAAGTACCTTGTTGGGAATGGACCAATAATTAGCAGTGTTGTTATGTATATGCGAGCAACGATTCCAAGATTTTTTCTACGCCGTAATTATCATTGCTATCGGCACGATAGTTGGCAGCTTTTATTACGTTGGGGTGGGCATTGGCCATTGCAAAACTAAAATCGGCCATTGCCAGCATTTCCAGATCATTATTGTAATCTCCAAAAACCATGGTTTCCTTTCTGCTTATCCCATACTTTTCCTGAATATGTTGAAGCGCATATCCTTTGTTGGCGTTCATATGTGAAATATCCAACCAATTCTCGCCAGAAACTTTCACTTTTAATTCGGATTCCAAATGATTTACCAAAGGGTAGATGTACTTTTCAGAACTTTCAAAATGATAAATGGCTATTTTTAAGACTTCCCCATCAAAGGAAGAAATATCGTTTAGGATGCTGAACTCGGAATAGTACTCCTTTAATTTGTTTACAAAATCATCGGATTTTCCATTGATATAGGCATTGTTCTTTCCGCATAATACGGGATGTATGCCTTCAACATTTCTTAATAGTTCTATAGTTTTCTTAATGGTATCCTGGTTCAAAGGGGTAGCCAATAATTCCCGGTCCCGCTTTTTAACAAAAGCTCCATTTTCCGCTACAACTATGATATCATCCTTGATGGTATCCAATTTGTCCACTATACTGTTGTATTGCCGCCCGCTGGCGGCCACAAACCTAATGTCCCTTTTTTTTAATTCTTCAAATAATTTGAAGAATTTATTACTTACTTCATGTTTGGAGTTCAATAAGGTGCCATCCATATCGGTGACCACCATTTTTACCTTTGATAGATCCATTCAAATAAATTAAGATGCAAAGGTATTTGATATTGACCTAATTAATGGCCTTCTTGCATAAAGTTTCACATTTCTTAATATTTATCGAAATTTGAATAATTTTATATACTCTAATAGTTATGCTGTTTTATCAGAAAGAATTGCGTTTAAAGGCCTATAACAGGGGCTTTCATTTAATTACGGATACCATACTGGAACACCTACCGCACTTAAATAGGATTAAATCAGGTATGCTGCAGGTGTTTATAAAACATACTTCAGCAAGCCTTACCATAAATGAAAATGCGGATTCCACTGTAAGGTCCGATTTTGAAAGTCATATGAATATTATGGTTCCGGAAAATGCTCCCTATTACCTTCATGATTATGAAGGTTCGGACGACATGCCGGCGCATATAAAATCCTCCTTGATGGGAGCCTCCGTGCAGATACCAATTAGCAATGGAAAATTAAATATGGGGATTTGGCAGGGTATCTATTTGTGCGAGCACAGGAATCATGCAAGTGGTCGTAATTTGGTAGTTAGCTACTTTGGGGTCTAGTCAACCGTTTTTTATTAGTGAAACTCAATATTGGGAAGTCGGTAAGGCGCACTTAAAATTGCAAGTTGAACTAATCCCGCCTTTTTCGGCGGGATCTAGGTTCTATACCTCTACCCTAGGGTCGATTCCTATTAATGGGTTCAGGGCCTGCCTTTGTCGGCAGACAGGCCTGCCCTGAGGTTTAATACCTTTTATTGATTGC
>NZ_JASWIM010000025.1:9513-19243 GCF_030291335.1 Arenibacter flavimaris | reverse complement strand
CCTAGGGTCGATTCCTATTATTGGGTTCAGGGCAGACAGGCCTGTCTGCCGACAAAGGCAGGCTTGCCCTGAGGTTTAATACCTTTTATTTAGTAAATTAGTGAAATACGAATTTTAATAAATTGGGCATGGCTACAAAAGATATGATATTGGATAAAATACAGATTCTGATCACCAATAAATTTAAAACGCCGGAGGAGGCCTATAATTTTTTTGATGAAGATGGGGATGGAAAACTCAAAAAAAGTGAGATTGTTGAATTGTTGAAAAAGGCGGAAATAAGTGGCTTTTTACGAGGAATTGTTTCTTCCAAGCTAATTGAGGGTTATGACAAATCTGGCGATGAGTTGATAGATTGGGAAGAATTTAAGGCGGCTATCGGCAAAATAAAAACGACCAAATAATGGTTGGTATTAAGTTGCATTTTGTTGCCTGTTATGGGCAGGGCATAAAAAAACCTGTTCCATTTGGAACAGGTTTTTATAAGCGAGATAAGTTTATTAATTTATTTTACTTTGTTCACAATAGCTTTGAAGGCCTCTGGGTGGTTCATGGCCAAATCAGCCAAAACCTTACGGTTCAGCTCTATGTTATTGGCTTTTACCTTGCCCATAAACTGGGAATAGGACATTCCGTGCAATCTGGCACCAGCATTGATACGGGTAATCCATAGGGAGCGGAAATTTCTTTTCTTGTTTCTACGGTCTCTGTAAGCATATAACATTGCTTTTTCAACCGCATTTTTGGCTACTGTCCAAACGTTTTTACGTCTTCCAAAGTAACCTTTGGCCTGCTTCATCACCTTTTTTCTTCTGGCTCTGGAAGCAACTGAATTTACTGATCTTGGCATAATTTTAATGTTTTTTGTAGTAGGCGATCCTATATTGTAGAATACTTTAACTGCCTAACTCCAGGGTTAATAATTACCGATGGAACGATTACTTTAAACGCAATTGTTCCTTAATACTGTTAACATCCGACTCGTGAACTAATCCAGAGTGGGTTAACGCAAGCTTACGCTTTTTAGACTTCTTCGTAAGAATATGGCTCTTAAAGGCGTGCTTTCTTTTAATTTTACCACTACCAGTAAGCTTAAATCGCTTTTTGGCACTGGATTTTGTTTTCTGTTTAGGCATTTTCTTCCTATTTATTAATTTATCTCGCTTACTATCTTTGTGCTAAAACATGCTTAGCACTTTATTTCGTGTAACCAAAGCCAATTGGGCAAGGATTATTTTTTAGTTTTTGGGGCGATGAACATGGTCATACGCTTTCCTTCAAGTTTAGGCATTTGTTCCACTTTGCCCAAGTCCTCCAATTCGGAAGCCAATTTAAGCAACAGTATTTCCCCTTGGTCTTTATAAACAATGGAACGACCCTTGAAAAATACATAAGCTTTTAGCTTGGCACCATCTTTTAAGAATTTTTCTGCGTGTTTCTTCTTAAACTCATAATCGTGGTCATCCGTTTGTGGACCAAACCGTATTTCTTTTACGATCACTTTGGTGGCTTTGGCCTTCATGACCTTTTCCCTTTTCTTTTGCTCGTAAAGGAACTTCTTGTAATCTATAATTTTACACACTGGAGGATCTGCTTTAGGGGAAATCTCCACTAAGTCCAATTCCAGTTCTTCCGCTTTGGCCAAGGCTTCACGGGTGCTATATACACCTACTTCTACATTGTCGCCAACCAACCTAACCTTGGGCGATGAAATGCTTTCATTAATGTTGTGAGGGTTTTTATTTTCCCTCCTAGGTTGGGGTCTAAATCTTTTTCTAATTGCTATGACGTAATCTTTTTAGTTAAACATTTACTACTCGATCCTCTTTCCGTTTTCATCTCTCTTTGGGAGAGCTTGGATCTGTTTTCATAAACAAATCCGGTCGAGGCATTTTTAAAACGACTTTAAGGTACTGTTTATTTCATTTACTACCAAGTCGGTAAAGGCTTTTACGGAGATGGCGCCTAAATCTTCGCCACCGTGTCTCCTTATGGAAATCGTTTCCTCTTTTTCTTCATTCTCCCCTACAATCAGCATAAATGGGATTTTATTCATTTCTGCTTCACGTATTTTTTTGCCTACCGTTTCGTTTCGGTTGTCAATGAGGGCGCGAATGTCGTTATTTTCCAAGGAATTTAAAACTTTTTGGGCATATATTTCATGTTTTTCGCTGACAGGCAGGATTATAGCCTGCTCCGGCATCAACCAAAGTGGAAAATTACCGCCTGTATGTTCCAGTAATAAGGCTATAAAACGCTCCATACTTCCGAAAGGAGCCCTGTGGATCATTACGGGTCTATGCAGTTCATTGTCACTGCCTTTATAGGTAAGGTCAAATCGCTCCGGTAAATTGTAGTCCACTTGTATGGTTCCCAATTGCCAGTTCCTGCCAAGGGCGTCTTTTACCATAAAATCCAACTTTGGACCGTAAAAAGCAGCTTCACCACTTTCAATAACAAAATCAAGACCTTTTTCCTTGGCTGCATTGATAATGGCATTTTCCGCCTTTTCCCAGTTTTCTACAGATCCAATATATTTCTCGGGATTATCCAAATCCCTAACGGACACTTGGGCCGTAAAATTCCCAAAGCCTAAAGATCCCATTACATATAGGGTTAGATCTATTACGTTCTTGAACTCGTCGGCCAATTGGTCCGGAGTACAGAATATATGGGCATCATCCTGGGTAAATCCGCGTACCCTGGTAAGGCCATGCAATTCGCCACTTTGTTCGTATCTATAAACAGTTCCAAATTCCGCGTATCGCTTAGGGAGTTCCCTGTAGCTAAAGGGTTTGGTGTTGTATATTTCACAGTGGTGTGGACAGTTCATGGGCTTTAATAAGAACTCCTCGTCTTCCTTTGGGGTTTTTATAGGTTGAAAGCTGTCTTCCCCATATTTTGCATAATGCCCCGAGGTTACGTAAAGTTCTTTCTGTCCAATATGTGGGGTAACTACCATTTCGTATCCGGCCTTCTTCTGGGCTTTCTTGAGGAAATTTTCTAAACGTTCCCTTAATGCCGCTCCTTTAGGGAGCCACAAGGGGAGTCCTTGGCCTACTTTCTGTGAGAAAGTGAACAATTCCAATTCTTTTCCCAGTTTCCTGTGGTCTCTTTTTTTGGCTTCTTCCAATAGTTCCAGATACTCGGTAAGTTCCTTCTGTTTTGGAAAGGAAATACCGTAAACCCGGGTCAACTGATTATTTTTTTCGTTCCCTCTCCAATAGGCACCTGCGACACTCAATATTTTAATGGCCTTTATGATACCGGTATTGGGAATGTGTCCTCCCCTACATAAATCGGTGAAGGTATCATGGTCACAGAAGGTAATGGTGCCATCTTCCAGATTTTCTATAAGTTCTACCTTATATTGGTTCCCTTGTGATTTGTATAGCTCCAATGCCTGTGCCTTGGTAACGGAGCGCATTTTAAAATCGTGTTTTCCCCTGGCAATTTCCAAGGCTTTCTTTTCAATCGCAGGAAAGTCTTTCTCTGAAATAGTGCCCTCGGCCAAATCCACATCATAATAAAACCCATTGTCAATGGCTGGTCCTATGGTTAGTTTTACACCGGGGTACAATTCTTCCAGAGCTTGGGCCACAACGTGGGAGGTGGAATGCCAGAACGCGGTTTTTCCTTCTTTGTCGTTCCAGCTGTACAGAATAAGGGATCCATCTTCATTTAAAGGTGTAACCGTTTCAACGGTGACTCCATTAAATTTTGCGGAAATAATATTTCGCGCCAAACCTTCGCTTATGCTTTTGGCTACCTCTAAAGGGGTAGTTCCTTGTGCATATTCCCTTATGCTTCCGTCCGGTAAAGTTATTTTGATCATGCTTTTTTGTCGTAATAAGTGTGCAAAGATAACATCTAGTATTTATGTTGGCAATATATATAGGAAGGATTTTGTATCGGTATACCAAGTTAGGCCTTGGCGCCCCCTCTTTTTGCCGTTCCGTTCGGCCTGCGGTCTTGGGCTGGCATGTCCACTTAGGGGGGGCGTTCCTGTTTTAACGTTTCGGTGTTTTGCGGTCAGGGAAAAAAGTGTTAAATTGTTCTCCCTTTTTTGCGGGATGGTTCGTTGCAAGATGCTTGTTGACAGCGTGTTGTGCGCATCCTGTTTAAAAAGGCAAAAAAAGTTTAAAAAAACCCTTGTGGATTTAAAAAAGGGTGGTAGATTTGCACCCCGCAAACGAAGGAATTACGGAGTGTGCGGAAAGGGTGTTGGGAGCACCGCGTTCATATAGGTTCTGTTCGATATAGGCCGGCCGAGGGGAAAAAATAATTTTTTTCCAAAAAAGCTTGGCGGATAAAAAAAAGGCTGTACATTTGCAGCCGCTTTGGGAGACAGGGCGAACGAAAAGAAGAGAAACAAGTTCATTGATATATTGTAAAGACAGCGTGCCACATACCCGGTAACGGGGATGTGGCGCAGAGAAATAAATCGAAATAACGGGCCGGGAAAAATGCTTTTACGGGTTGATCGAAGTAATATAAGAATCAACGATGAAGAGTTTGATCCTGGCTCAGGATGAACGCTAGCGGCAGGCCTAACACATGCAAGTCGAGGGGCAGCGGGGATAAGCTTGCTTATCCGCCGGCGACCGGCGCACGGGTGCGCAACGCGTATAGAATCTGCCCTGTACTGGGGAATAGCCCAGAGAAATTTGGATTAATGCCCCATGGTATGTAGTAGTGGCATCACTATTACATTAAAGGCTACGGTACAGGATGACTATGCGTCCCATTAGTTAGTTGGTAAGGTAACGGCTTACCAAGGCAGCGATGGGTAGGGGCCCTGAGAGGGGGATCCCCCACACTGGTACTGAGACACGGACCAGACTCCTACGGGAGGCAGCAGTGAGGAATATTGGACAATGGGCGGGAGCCTGATCCAGCCATGCCGCGTGCAGGAAGACGGTCCTATGGATTGTAAACTGCTTTTGTACGGGAAGAACAAGGGGCACGTGTGCCCTTCTGACGGTACCGTAAGAATAAGGATCGGCTAACTCCGTGCCAGCAGCCGCGGTAATACGGAGGATCCGAGCGTTATCCGGAATCATTGGGTTTAAAGGGTCCGTAGGCGGGCCATTAAGTCAGGGGTGAAAGTCTGCGGCTCAACCGTAGAATTGCCCTTGATACTGGTGGTCTTGAGTTATGGTGAAGTAACTAGAATATGTAGTGTAGCGGTGAAATGCATAGATATTACATAGAATACCGATTGCGAAGGCAGGTTACTAACCATATACTGACGCTGATGGACGAAAGCGTGGGGAGCGAACAGGATTAGATACCCTGGTAGTCCACGCCGTAAACGATGGATACTAGCTGTCCGGATGCAAATCTGGGCGGCCAAGCGAAAGTGATAAGTATCCCACCTGGGGAGTACGTCCGCAAGGATGAAACTCAAAGGAATTGACGGGGGCCCGCACAAGCGGTGGAGCATGTGGTTTAATTCGATGATACGCGAGGAACCTTACCAGGGCTTAAATGTGGTCTGACAGCTTTAGAGATAGAGTTTCCTTCGGGCAGATCACAAGGTGCTGCATGGTTGTCGTCAGCTCGTGCCGTGAGGTGTCAGGTTAAGTCCTATAACGAGCGCAACCCCTGCCGTTAGTTGCCAGCATGTAAAGATGGGGACTCTAACGGGACTGCCGGTGCAAACCGCGAGGAAGGTGGGGATGACGTCAAATCATCACGGCCCTTACGTCCTGGGCCACACACGTGCTACAATGGCCGGTACAGAGAGCAGCCATGCCGCAAGGCAGAGCGAATCTATAAAACCGGTCACAGTTCGGATCGGGGTCTGCAACTCGACCCCGTGAAGCTGGAATCGCTAGTAATCGGATATCAGCCATGATCCGGTGAATACGTTCCCGGGCCTTGTACACACCGCCCGTCAAGCCATGGAAGCCGGGAGTGCCTGAAGTCCGTCACCGCAAGGAGCGGCCTAGGGCAAGATCGGTAACTAGGGCTAAGTCGTAACAAGGTAGCCGTACCGGAAGGTGCGGCTGGAACACCTCCTTTCTAGAGAATTTGCCCGTCGGGGCTTTTTTCAGGGGCCCGTTTTTTCGATTTCTGTCTTTATGATTATAAAAACAAACTATAGTGAGTCTCATAGCTCAGCTGGTTAGAGCGCTACACTGATAATGTAGAGGTCGGCAGTTCGAGTCTGCCTGAGACTACAAAGTAGACGGGGTGCGGACGAGAAGTCCATGCCGCCAAGGGCGGTAAGTCTGCCCGGGACTACAGGGCCGGGGGTTTATGGAAAGTCCGGTGGACTTTTATGGCGATGGGGCCGGATGGCGCGTTGGCCTTTATGGGTCATGGTGTTCGTCTAAAAAAAAGTAACACGTTCATTGATTGAAAATATTGAATAAGGAAATTCTAGGGGTTGAGTGACCGTTGTAAGTAATTGTTGACTGATAACTGTTGACTGATCACTGAGGACAAACGGGGGATTAGCTCAGCTGGCTAGAGCGCCTGCCTTGCACGCAGGAGGTCATCGGTTCGACTCCGATATTCTCCACTAAGGAGTTCACCACGCTACGGCGTGGTATTCTCCACATTGGCAATACATTGCCGTTGTCCCGGCCAAAGGCCGCAAAAGGGATGATTGGGATGGCCAAAACGTTCATTGACATATTGGGACAGGGTGCGCGAAAGATTCAGGTCTTGGCGCACGCTGAAAAAGAAACACGAAAGTAAAGTAAAGTACAAGTAAAGAGAGGGCCCTTCGGACGCTGCCGCGGAAGATGGGCCCGGAAATAGATTAAAAGGTCTGGCGACAAGCTGGATAAGGGCGTATGGGGAATGCCTAGGCTCTCAGAGGCGATGAAGGACGCGATAAGCTGCGAAAAGCTGCGGGGATCGGCACATACGATATGATCCGCAGGTATCCGAATGGGGCAACCCACTATATTGAAGGTATAGTACCCCGCAAGGGGGGCAAACCCGGTGAACTGAAACATCTAAGTAGCCGGAGGAGGAGAAAACAAAAGTGATTCCGTGAGTAGTGGCGAGCGAAAGCGGATTAGTCCAAACCGTATCTGTTTCGGCAGCTGCGGGGTTGTAGGACCGCGATATTCGATGTGGGATGAATCAGAACCCTTTGGAAAGAGGGACCGTAGAGGGTGATAGTCCCGTAAGAGCAAAGAACATTATCGATAGCGGTATCCTGAGTAGTGCGGGGCACGTGAAACCCTGTATGAATCCGGCGGGACCATCCGCCAAGACTAAATACTCCTGAGAGACCGATAGTGAACCAGTACCGTGAGGGAAAGGTGAAAAGAACCCTGAACAAGGGAGTGAAAAAGATCCTGAAACCATACGCCTACAAGCGGTCGGAGCCCCTTCGGGGGTGACGGCGTGCCTTTTGCATAATGAGCCTACGAGTTACTTTTACTGGCAAGGTTAAGCACTTCAGGTGCGGATCCGTAGCGAAAGCGAGTCTGAACAGGGCGAACGTAGTCAGTAGTAGTAGACGCGAAACCGTGTGATCTACCCATGGGCAGGTTGAAGCTGTGGTAACACACAGTGGAGGACCGAACCCGTTGACGTTGAAAAGTCTTGGGATGACCTGTGGGTAGGGGTGAAAGGCCAATCAAACTCGGAAATAGCTCGTACTCCCCGAAATGCATTTAGGTGCAGCGTGTACAAAGTTTTATAGAGGTAGAGCTACTGATTGGATGCGGGGGCTTCACCGCCTACCAATTCCTGACAAACTCCGAATGCTATAAAATGATTGTGCGCAGTGAGGGCATGGGTGCTAAGGTCCATGTCCGAGAGGGAAAGAACCCAGATCACCAGCTAAGGTCCCCAAGTATATACTAAGTTGATATAACGCGGTGGAACTGCATTGACAGCCAGGATGTTGGCTTGGAAGCAGCCATTCATTTAAAGAGTGCGTAACAGCTCACTGGTCGAGCGGTTCCGCATGGATAATAATCGGGCATAAGTATATCACCGAAGCTGTGACTTCTGTACTCGGTACAGAGGGGTAGGGGAGCATTGTAGTGCCGCTGAAGCTAGGCCGTAAGGCGTGGTGGAGGAGCTACAAACGAAAATGTAGGCATAAGTAACGATAATGCGGGCGAGAAACCCGCACGCCGAAAGACCAAGGTTTCCCCAGCTATGCTAATCAGCTGGGGGTCAGTCGGGACCTAACGCGAACCCGAAGGGGGTAGTGGATGGACAACAGATTAATATTTCTGTACCTGCTCACGTTAAAAGTGACGGGGATGTGGCGTTGGTGCGTACTGACGGAATAGTACGTTGAAGGGAGCGGTGACGCCCCGATAGTACACTGAGGCTCCGGCCAAGGTGATAATCCAGCTTAACATCCTCCGAGAAAACCAAGTGAAGCAGCCCGTACCGCAAACCGACACAGGTGGTTGGGATGAGTATTCTAAGGCGCTCGAGAGATTCATGGCTAAGGAACTAGGCAAAATAGACCCGTAACTTCGGGAGAAGGGTCGCCACGCTTCTAGCGTGGCCGCAGTGAAGAGGTCCAGGCGACTGTTTATCAAAAACACAGGGCTCTGCAAATTCGAGAGAAGAAGTATAGGGCCTGACACCTGCCCGGTGCTGGAAGGTTAAGAGGAGATGTCATCCGCAAGGAGAAGCATTGAATTGAAGCCCCAGTAAACGGCGGCCGTAACTATAACGGTCCTAAGGTAGCGAAATTCCTTGTCGGGTAAGTTCCGACCTGCACGAATGGTGCAACGATCTGGACACTGTCTCGGCCATGAGCTCGGTGAAATTGTAGTATCGGTGAAGATGCCGGTTACCCGCAGTGGGACGAAAAGACCCCGTGCACCTTTACTATAGCTTCGTATTGACCTTGGGCAACCAATGTGTAGGATAGCTGGGAGACTTTGAAGCTGCATCGCCAGGTGTGGTGGAGTCATTGTTGAAATACCAGCCTTTGTTTGTCCGGGGCCTAACTCCCTTATGGGAGGACAGTGCGTGGTGGGTAGTTTGACTGGGGTGGTCGCCTCCAAAAGAGTAACGGAGGCTTCTAAAGGTGCCCTCAATACGGTTGGCAATCGTGTGCAGAGTGCAATGGCACAAGGGCGCTTGACTGAGAGACATACAGGTCGACCAGGTACGAAAGTAGAGCATAGTGATCCGGTGGTTCCGCATGGAAGGGCCATCGCTCAAAGGATAAAAGGTACGCCGGGGATAACAGGCTGATCTCCCCCAAGAGCTCATATCGACGGGGGGGTTTGGCACCTCGATGTCGGCTCGTCACATCCTGGGGCTGGAGAAGGTCCCAAGGGTTGGGCTGTTCGCCCATTAAAGTGGCACGCGAGCTGGGTTCAGAACGTCGTGAGACAGTTCGGTCTCTATCTACTGCGGGCGTTAGAAATTTGAGTGGACCTGACCCTAGTACGAGAGGACCGGGTTGGACCGACCGCTGGTGCACCAGTTGTCCCGCCAGGGGCATTGCTGGGTAGCTATGTCGGGATGGGATAAGCGCTGAAAGCATATAAGCGCGAAACCCGCCACAAGATGAGATTTCTTTAAAGGGCCGTGGGAGATGACCACGTCGATAGGCCATAGGTGGAAGGGCAGCAATGTCCGTAGCCGAGTGGTACTAATTGCCCGTTGGCTTGCGCAAACGCCCTCCCGTGGGAGACCACGGGAGGCAACAAACCTTTTTTTTCCAAACAACGGAGGGCACCAGAGGGTGCCCTCCCGCAAACGCGTTCGGTTGCCCGTTAATCAT
>NZ_JASWIM010000025.1:0-9503 GCF_030291335.1 Arenibacter flavimaris | reverse complement strand
GCAGGTACCGGACATTAATTAAAGTATATACGATTTTAGGTGGCCATGGCGACGGGGCCCACCCCTTACCATTCCGAACAGGGAAGTTAAGCCCGTCTGCGCCGATGGTACTGCTACACCAAGTGGGAGAGTAGGCCGCCGCCTTTTTTTGAAAGCACTTGCCATGTATATGGCAGGTGCTTTTTTTTTGGACAGGATCTGTTGTGGGCACGCCGCTGGCGTGATTGATTCCAGTATCCGTACGCCAAACGGAAAGTCCAAAGTCGGGAGACTTTGCACAGCGACTTTGCAGAGTGCCATCAATTTTTAAGATTAGCCAATTGCTACATTGAATCATTACTACATTGTTTCATTGCTACATTGTTCCACTTTCAAATCGGTCCATTAGCAAATTTTCAAATCACACAATTGTTACATTGAATCATTGGTACATTATTTCATTGCTACACTGTTCCACTTTCAAATCGGTCCATCAACGAATTTTCAAATCTAGTGTGAAAGTCCAAAGTCGGGAGACTTTGCACAGCGACGTAATGATTTATCGACACTATGTTAGAGTCGACATAATAAAGAACCGGCCTATTTTCAATTTACTTAAGTGGTTATTATTGTTTTTTATAGGTTTTCGTGAATCTTCGATTTCGTCTTAAATCAAGTGGTTTCCACATTGGAAGGTGGAAGGCGTCCATAGAGCATTTCACCCAAGTGAAAGCGGCCTGGACGCCGGGGCTGTGGAAAGTGCGTAGATTTAAAGAAATTTAAAATCAGCCTAGCGTTTTTTGGTTCGTTTTTTATTCATCGGCTAGTCTATTGATCTTTAATGGTATTCATGAATGCTACGCATTTGGGCGATGCAAAAAATGAACAGGACACAAACTTGAGATAGTAAACTATATCTTTTTGTAATTCACACACAACTTTTAGGATTGTTCCACGGAAAAACCAAAGTCGGGAGACTTTGCACAGCAACTTTGCACAGCGACTTTGCGCAACGACTTCGCAGAGTGCCATCCATTTTTCAGATCAGCAAATTGTTACATTGAATCATTGCTACATTGTTTTACTTTCAAATCGGCCCATCAACAAATTTTCAAATCAGCAAATTGTTTCATTGAATCATTGCTACATTGTTTCATTACTACATTGTTCTACTTTCAAATCGGAACATCAGCAAATTTTCAGATCACACAATTGTTACATTGAATCATTGGTACATTATTTCATTGCTACACTGTTCCACTTTCAAATCGGCCCATTAACAAATTTTCAAATTAACTATCCCCTAAACCCTGTAATTTACAACAGCAAACGGGCTACCTCCAACCAATTGTTGGCACGTTCATATCCAGTGGTGTGTATGTTGTGAGGAGAGGTGAACATTATTTTCCTTCCCTGGAAATGCTCCAGATTGTAACTACGGTCATCTATCAAAATATCTCCATTAAGAATATGCTTGCTGCCGCAGAGAATACGATTTCTCCAATGGATAAAAGGAAAATGCTCATCCAGCCAATCGCTTTTTTCCCTTAGAGAGTTGGGGTATTCCATGGCAGCTGAGGCTACATAGAGTTCATATTTGGAGGATAATTCCTTTAAAACTTCCTTACTGTCCTTGATAGGTTCCAGATTGCGAAAGAAGCCGTCTGTCCTGGCATGGTTCCTTACACTATATTGCCGTTCTTCAGGAACGGATTGCCAAACCTCACGTCCCATACAGTCCATCTCGGTCAGGTTTTCATTAAACTCGGCATTGTAAAGTGTTATATGTGCATTATAAGCATCAGCAAACACCTCGTCCATATCTACAAATAAGGTCATTGAATTAAATTTTAAATACGAAAATAGCCATTTTCCCTTGAAGACCGGAAAGATTTGCTTCTGGATGTAATGAGACAGCCTAAATGTGTTGGGGATTGCAGTGTAGACCTTAAATAACCTTGGTGATACGCCAATAGAAACGGGAGTAGAGCCGTTTGCTTTATGGAATGGGACCGGTACGATTAATCTTGTTTATTGTCCTTATTGAACAGGGCATCCATTATCAATTTAATACTATAAAACCCCATTGAAATGGCTGCAATGGCTAAAATAATACCAATGATCAAGACAGGCCAATAGAAAGGGTGCCCTTCATTTTTAAAGGCTTGGTATATTATTATCGGCGCAGTAAACATTAGGGCTATGGTATAGGCAATATATTTGAGGCCTTTTAATAAGAGGGCTTTATTTGTTCGCATAGGTTTGATTTTGTAGACCGTCTTAATGTTATGGATTATTTTTTTATCAGAAGGGTATCCGAAAACGTTTGGCAAATGGCAAAATAGCCCAAGGCAAAATTACTTTTATTTGTACTATCATTATCACTGGTATTGGTTACATTAATTATATTTCCCTTGACCGTGGTTGCAGGTGTGCTAAAGGGACCGTTATCCGCTCCGCTTTGTTGAATCAATTGGTTCATATAATTAAAAAAATCCTGATCTATACCTAAAATACTAATGGTTAGCAATCTTTCATCTTCCAATTTACTATCGTAAAAAAATGAAAACTGAAATCGTTTTCCCTGATAAAACTCATCTTCGCTCACCAAATATTCACCGAAATCAAAATCGAATAAATAGTAATCCTCTCTCTCCCCGTTATCTGTGAAGGTTAGGACTACTTCGGTTTCATCATCTCCAAACAAAGTAGTTGTTCCCTGTTCCAAGGAATCAAGGGGAACGGCAGGTACGTATTTGGTTTTCGCCAAATAGGTTTGGCCTCCATATTGAATGGTAAGCTCCAATTCTCCTTGTGTCAATTCCTCTAAATCCCACTCATTTTCATAAACACCGGTATCTGGAATGGATTCTTCCAAAACTATTACCGACCCTGATTGCGTGTTTGTGAGGGTAATTTCCTGAAGTTGGGCAGGCGATAAATCATCAAAAAAAGAACTGGTTAGACTGGCCTTTATTTGGATCAATACAGAAGGATTGTCCATCTCCTCCAATCGGATCAGGGCATCGATAACCAATCTAGGCTCTTCCGTAGGAAGATCTACTTCAATTACATCCTGACACCCAAAGATTATAAAACACAAGAATAAAATTACAATGTTCTTCATTTCTTTAGAATTTGATGTTATAGGTGGCGGCGGGTACCAAGCCAAAAATTGAGGTACGGACTGCTTCATTTACCCCTGTGTCCCCGTTGCGACTAAATCCGATAGAGGCAGCATTTTTTCTGTTGTATAAGTTGTAAATGCTAAAGACCCATTCCGATTTTAATTTTCTGCCCTTATTTTTTCGAGGGGTAAGTGTTGCCGAAAAGTCAATTCTGTGATACGCCGGCAGTCGCTGTTTGTTTCTTAGTCCATAATATGGCACAACCAAATTTTGGAATTGGAATTGGCCAATGGGATAATTGGTAGGTTGGCCGGTCTGGAACACAAAATTGCTGTTAAAGCTCCATTTTTCATTTAAGTCGTAATTTACATATAGGGAAACGTCGTGGGTCTTATCATAGGGAGTGTTGTACCAATTTCCTAAATTAATACCTGTTTCAGTAGCATTTCGTCCAGGGGTCCTTTGTTCCGATTTGGATAGGGTATAGGCCAGCCAACCTTGAAATCTATCCTGGTTTTTTCTTATAAGCAGTTCAAGCCCATACGCTCTTGCTTCCCCGTTTAGGATTACCTGTTCTATAGCATCATTGGCAATTAAATTGGCGCCGTCTATGTAATCTATTCTGTTTTGGATATCCTTATAGAATAATTCGGTTTCCAGGGAGTAATCTCCATCCTTTATATTTTTGAAATATCCCAATGCATATTGATCCAGTAATTGTGGTTTTATAAAAGTTCCACTTGGGGTCCACACATCTAGGGGAGTAGGGGAACTTGTATTGGATAGCAAGTGAAGATATTGTGCCAACCTGGTGTAACTTGCTTTTAAGGAGTTATTGGGGTCAAGGGAATAAGCTAAGGCTATACGGGGCTCTAAATTTGTAAAGGTTGCGAGTTGTTCGCTACGTTCAGGAGTAAGAATTTCTATTGGATCTGCCTCCTTGTATATCTGCAGAAAGGGATCAAAAACTACCGGATCGTTATTCGCGTACACATTTAATTCGTCCTGTCCCAGACGTATAAAATTACTGAGACGCAAGCCATATTGCATGCTTAAATTTTCCGTAATGTTCTGTTCAACATCTACATAAACAGCAAATTCATTGGCGTATTTTTGGATCAGCTGATTTTCAATTATCCCAGATTCCGAGTCGCTGGGTTCTATCTTGCCAGGGTTAAAGCGGTAATAAATGTTATTGATACCATAGTTTATTTGAAAATTATTACTCAGATAATGCTTAAAATCGTATTTGAGATTAAAGTTTTGAATTCCAGAATTCCATTTGAAACCTACAAAATCCAGTTTTAAGCCATAATAATAATCAGAATATATCAAGGATAAATTGGAGAATAATTTATCCGAAAACAAATGGTTCCATCGGAAATTAAGAACCGCATTGCCATAAGTGTTTACGAAGCTTTCGCTTATTGAAAAAACATCCCTTCCAAAATAGCCCGAGAAATAAATGTTATTGCTTTCATTTAACTTAAAGTTCAACTTGGTGTTTAGATCATAGAAATAGGCTGTATTATCTATGTCGAAAAGAGGTAGGAACAAATGGGCATAGGATGCCCTACCGCCAATAAGAAATGCCGCTTGGTCTTTGATTATAGGCCCTTCGGCCAATAGTCTACTGGCAACGGCACCAATACCACCATTGACTTTTAACTCCTTACTATTTCCTTCTTTCTGAAAAATTTCCAGAACTGAGGACACCCTACCTCCATAACGGGAGGGTATATCGCCCTTGAATAATTTTACATCCTTTATGGCGTCTGGGTTAAATACAGAAAAGAATCCAAATAGGTGGGAGGAATTAAAGATGGTGGCCTCATCCAGTAGAATAAGGTTTTGGTCTACGGCTCCTCCCCGAACATTGAAGCCTGATGCCCCTTCGCCGGCATTGCTAACCCCGGGTAAAAGGAGAATGGATTTTATAATATCTGCCTCTCCCAGAATTACAGGTATCTTTTTTATGGTTTCTGCCGATAGGGAGTTAACGCTCATCTGAGGTTTACGAATATTTAATTTTTCAATATCCTCGGTAACCACTACTTCCTCCAATTGTTCCGCTACTTCAAGTAATTGAAAGTTTATTTTTTGATCGTAGGTAAGATCAATGGTTTGAATAATATCTTGGTATCCCAAAGAACTTATTTGAAGTTGATAGCTTCCTTTGGGTAACGTAATGGAGTAGAATCCGTATTCATTTGTAATAACCCCTGTGCTTAGGGATGGCACAGCAACTGTGACACCTATTAGTGTCTCATTACTTGCTATTTCGGTTATTGTCCCACTCAGGGTGAACCGTTCCTGCGAAAATAGATTAATGGAAAATAGAAGTAATAAATAAAACGGCACATATGTATTTTTTCCCATTAAAAGCATTTTTCACCTAAATGTATCGATATTTTCTTGAGGAAAAAAAAGTTTGCAATCTCTTAAAGTAAAATGACCTTTCCATAAAGTGAAAAGGTCATTTTAAATTAGAAAAAAGTTCGTTTAGATGGATTCCAAAATGGAATTAAATGTAACGCTCGGTCTCATGGCCTTACTTATCAGATTTTCATCTGGTAAATAATAACCTCCAATATTGATGGGTGCACCCTGTGCGTCGTTCAATTGTTTAAGAATTTCATCCTGGCTATTCGAAAGCTTTTCGGCAATAGGTGCAAAAACGGCTTTAAGTTCCTGGTCCTCATTTTGTTCAGCCAAAGCATTTGCCCAATAAAGCGCCAGGAAGAAATGGCTACCCCTATTGTCCAGCTCCCCAACTTTTCTTGATGGGGATTTGTCGTTTTCCAAAAATTGTTCCGTAGCCTTGTCCAAAGCATCGGCAAGGACTATGGCTTGACTATTGTTATTCTTTTCCCCGAAAAATTCCAAAGACACCCCAAGGGCCAAGAATTCCCCCAAAGAGTCCCATCTTAGATGTCCCTCGGATAAAAACTGTTCCACGTGTTTGGGGGCGGAGCCACCAGCACCGGTTTCAAAAAGTCCACCACCGTTCATAAGAGGTACGATGGATAACATTTTTGCACTGGTACCCACTTCCAAAATAGGAAAGAGATCTGTTAAATAATCTCTAAGCACGTTCCCGGTTACAGATATGGTATCCTTTCCCTCCTTAAGTCTTTGCAGCGTAAATACCGTAGCCTTTTCAGGAGACATTATCCTTATATCCAATCCAGAAGTATCATGTTGGGGTAAATAAGTGTTTACTTTCTTTATCAATTCAATATCATGGCCCCTATTCTCATCCAGCCAAAATATGGTGGGTATATTGGTAGCCCTGGCTCTGGACACGGCAAGTTTTACCCAGTCCTGAATAGGTGCATCCTTTGCTTGGCACATTCTCCAGATATCCCCCTCCTCTACATCGTGTTCAATTAGAACATTACCAGAATTGATGTCCACTACGGAAACCTTGCCACTGGACTTTATAACAAAAGTTTTATCGTGGGACCCGTATTCCTCTGCTTTTTGGGCCATTAATCCTATGTTGGGTACCGTTCCCATAGTTGTAGGGTCAAAAGCGCCATGTTCTTTACAGAAGTTGATAGTCTCGGTATAGATTCCGGCATAACTACTATCTGGAATTACGGCCTTGGTATCTTGAGCTTTTCCGTTGGAATCCCACATTTTACCTGAATTGCGGATCATGGCCGGCATGGAGGCATCTATAATGATATCACTTGGTACATGTAGGTTGGTGATTCCCTTATCGGAATTTACCATGGCTAGGGCAGGACCTTGCTGAATGGTTTTCTCAATATCCGATTCAATTTCCTGTCTTTCAGAATCGGGAAGACTTTTTATTTTTTTTAATAAAATCTCAAGACCATCATTGGCATTGACATCAATTTTATGAAATGTAGCGCTGTGTTTTTTAAAAACATCTGCAAAGAATACCTTTACGACATGACCAAAAATAACAGGGTCGGAAACTTTCATCATAGTTGCTTTCAAATGCACGGAAAACAACACACCTTTCTCTTTGGCGTCTTTAACCTGTTCTTGTAGGAATTTTACGAGCGCTTTTTTGCTCAATACGGTGGCATCAATTATTTCACCTTTCTGAAGTTGAATACTTTCCTTTAGTAAAGTCTTGGTACCATCAGTTTGTGTGAGTTCTATTTTTACAGCGGTGGCTGACTGTAGGGTAATTGATTTTTCGTTTGATTTAAAATCGCCCTGAGTCATGGTGGCCACATGCGTTTTGGAATCTGCGCTCCAAGCCCCCATGGAATGCGGATGCTTCTTGGCATAATTTTTAACGGCCCTTGGAGCCCTACGGTCCGAGTTACCTTCTCGCAAAACAGGGTTCACGGCGCTTCCCTTTATTTTGTCATACCTAGACTTAACATCTTTCTCAACATCATTTTTTGGGTTATCCGGATAGTTTGGAATGTTATATCCCTTACTTTGTAATTCTGCAATGGCTTCGTTTAATTGGGGAGCGGAAGCGCTCACATTTGGAAGTTTTATGATGTTGGTTTCAGGCATTTTGGCCAAATTTCCCAATTCTACCAAATCGTCCGAGATCTGCTGTTCCTTTTTTAAGTAATCTGGAAATACTGCAATTATTCTACCTGCCAGGGAAATATCCTTAAGTTGAACATCTATTCCAGCTGTCTTGGTAAATGCCTTTATGATAGGTAGGAATGATTGTGTTGCTAATGCAGGGGCCTCGTCTGTTTTGGTATATAAAATTTTTGGCATTATAATTTAGATTTTTAAGTTTAAGCGGAGCAAATATACAATTTTAAAAATGCCAAATAAACAGGGAAGGGCTATAATATTGGGTAAATGTGTACTAGGAAAGTAAGGGAGGTAATAAATGACTTATCCCCACATGAAGATTGACGGAACTTAAGGACCGGCCTATTTTCAATTTCGTCTTAAATCAAGTGGTTTTCACATTGGAAGGTGGAAGGCGTCCATAGAGCATTTCACCCAAGTGAAAGCGGCCTGGACGCCGGGGCCGTGGAAAGTGCGTAGATTTAAAGAAATTTAAAATCAGCCTAGCGTTTTTTGGTTCGTTTTTTGGGCGATGCAAAAAATGAACAGGACACAAAAATGAGATAGTAGATTATTTCTTTTTCTAATTCACACACAACTTTTGGGATTGATCTCAACAATTGGTCATGATCCATCCAAATTACCAGAAATTGTTCTTGATCCGTAATATTCTTTATATTGAAGTTAAAATTATGGCAAAAATAAAAGCCATATCATTGTAAAATTACCTTGATATGGCTTTCTAGAAATAGTTTACAAACTTGTTGTTTTGTCTTTTACAAAACGGCAACCATTGATTGCATTTGCGTCGCTATTTCAACGTTTGAAACATTCTATCCTTAATAATACAACCAAGTGACAAAGATGTTTCTCCTCAATGTTCAAATATTTGGTATTCCTAATGTATAACCTAGATCTAACATTAACAATATCACAATACTTACAAATCTACCAACTTACACAAGCAAGTTAATAGTTAGAATGCAATCTATAATGCATAACACTATAGAAGGACAAATAACAATGAGATAAAGAACGTAAACTCTATGTGACATTCATTAATCCGAGTAACGAATTTCCAGCCACATTTAAAAGTAAGGAATTATTATTGAATAAACAAGCTTTGTAACGATTTTATTACCAACATATTATGAACTGTAGTTCTGAACAAATGTTTATAAATGAAAAAGCATCCTTACTGAATAAGGATGCTTTTTTGTAAATTTTATGAGCTTGTTAAGAGCGTATCTCTTTAATTCTAGCTTTTTTACCAGTAAGACCTCTAAAGTAGAAAATACGGGATCTTCTAACCTTACCTTTTTTATTCACTTCTATTTTTTGTAGAGCAGGCATATTAATTGGAAAAATACGCTCTACACCTATAGTACCGGACATTTTACGGATTGTAAAGGTTTCGGTAGCTCCAGTTCCCCTTCTTTGAATAACAACACCTTTAAAAAACTGTGTTCTTGTTTTTTCACCTTCCTTAATTTCGTAGTACACGGTAATAGTGTCCCCAGCTGAAAAGTTTGGAAAATCTTTTTTAGGAATAAATTCGTTTTCTACAAATTTTAATAACTCTTCCATCGTTTTTAATTATTATTTACTTAAACCAACTTTCACGATTATCGTCAGAGGTTGATTTAATGGAGTGCAAAATTAATCTAATATTTATAACTTACAAGTGATTGGGAGTTTTTTATCAATATTATCCCTTAAAAAATCATCCTAAGTTCATTGTATTCCATTGGTCTAGGCACTTTCAGGAGTTAGCTTAATTTTGTAGAACACATAGAATATTAACTGCCCTTAGATTTTATTTAGGGTCATTTTTTTATGCCCGATCATGATTTTTGGACAGGAGGTATGCTCTTG
>NZ_JASWIM010000024.1:0-91868 GCF_030291335.1 Arenibacter flavimaris | reverse complement strand
ACATACGTAATTAAGATAATACCCCGTTTTTAGAGCTGGAGACTCATATTCGGGGTTTTGTTTTATCTAAAATACGAATTAATATGCTGAATATCAAGTGTTTAATCTACTTCTGAAGGTGCCAACAAAAAAGTGGTATGCAAATACAAATCACTTTTTTGTTTCCCATGGAACCTAATTTGGATATGGTCTGGTTATAGTTCAAGGTAAGGGAGGTTGTTATTGGAACGTTTCAAATCTTGGTGCAAAATGTTCTATATTGGAAGTTTATGCCATCATAAAAATTGATTAAAAAAAGGACATGGCCTTTATTAGGAATTTATTTTATTCCTAATTCTACTTAGGCTTTCAGGATGGATCCCCAAGTATTTTGCTATTTTATTTACAGGTATATGAGCAATGTATTGCGCCCGTGATCGGAACAATTCATTATACCTTTCTTCTGCCGTTTTGGTCAAAAGTTCTTTTTCCCTATTTGATTTTCTTATATAACCTTGTTCCGTACAAATCCTTCCAAATTTATTGGCTTCAAAGGAATGTTCATAGGCAGGTATTAAATCCTTTCGCTTAATCACCTCAATTTCGGAATCCACTAAGGTCGTTATTTGAACGTCTGTTGGAAGTTGGTCCAAAAAGGAAGTATAACCACAGAATAATTCGGATTCAAAAAAAAAGTCGACTATCTTCTCGGTCATATAACTTTTAATCTTCATCTCCACAATGCCCTTGTTCATAAAGTATAGTGAATCTTCAACCTGTCCATAGTCTGTTAAACATCTTCCTTTGGGTACCTGTATGGTCGTAATGGGAAAGGGTAATTCATCATAGGTAAACGATGTATTTAAAACAGTGTTGTAGAAGTCTATAAATAACATATTGGTCGTTTGTTATGAAAAACGACTAGAAATTACAATATTTTTGTTTAAAGTAGCCCTAAGGATGGAAGCTTTTTGGAATCTTTGGTTTTATGAAAATGTAAATTAGGCAATTTTTGTTTGCTCCTGAAGGTAAAATGGCAATACCCGACCTTTTGGAAAGGGCGTTTTTTAATATACCTAAATTGGAAAATAATGGGGTGGCCAATTTTTTTTGAAATTGGGATTCAAAACCAAACTGCAGTTTGCTTGCTCAGTGCATTAACTATCTCTGATTGGAACCTTGTCAGTTTTTTTGGAAGCCATTATACCCTTACGAGGTCATTATCATCATTAATGGTTGTATAGAAATTCAGGAATGTGGGTTCCATTCGCTTCTATATCCTACCGGTAGCTATTTAATGAAAATTGCTTGGGTTTTTGTTAATTGAACCTGGCTAATAGGTACTATAAAATCAATCCATTATTTGTATGGCATCACAGGTTCCAACAAACGGAACTCCGTTCTGTCCAAATGCGTAGGTAATCAAACCTATATAAACTTCACTCCCGAAATTGGGGGATATTCCCGGCAAATCTCCGGTATCTTTATAGAGTTTCCAATTGTCATCTGTATCCGTATATGCTAGGTTGGGAGTTTGCCAGTAAACCGTGAGTGTTTTGTCCTTGTTCCCAACAATTCTTATATCCCCTCGTCCTTGGGGAACCGTATTTGACCCAATATCGTTTACGTTGGATACGCCTTCTACTGTGTTCTTACCTTCAATGGTGTATCCTGTGCTTCCCCTATGTCCAACTACGACGTGCGATGAATTTATGGAATTAAAATCCTTGTGATGAACCTGTACACCACAAAACACATATGGGCCATTGTTAGGGGTCGGCGCTATTTGGGAATCGTTCAATGTTCCAATTCCAATATTCCTGGCGATAAACTCGAATGGGAATTTAACTAATTTTGCGTCAATTCTGCCTTGACTATTATTGAAATGAAGTGTAACATCATCGGTGTTGTCGGTTAGGATAGCTTTGTACCTTCCTGATTCACTGCTTACATTGGGAAGGGCAGAGGGGTTGTTGGTAACGAAATTTATCAACGTACCATTTGTGTCAAAACTGTCTACGAAATACCCGTTTTTATTTTCTTCCCCATTCTCCTGGTCAACTGAATTCTTTGAACAGGAAATTTGAATACAGAAGATGATGGATATAATTATATACTTTTTCATACCTCAGGTTTAGATTTACTATTTAACGATATTTATTGTATTCTAGTGTCCTGTTACTGGTCTTTGTTGTAAGGAATAAAATAGTATTCCCTAGGAAAAACGGGAAACAGTATTTAGTTTATTGGGGTTCTTCCAAAACAGCTTTGAAAATTTTATTCATGGCATTTCTAGATTGGGTGATATCGTCAATTTTACCATAATTGGCGTTTACCGCCCATGAAATTGTTGTTTTTTGATTGGGAAAATATACCATGCTTGCGAAATAACCGATGGCATCCCCGCTATGTAAATAGGCAGGCCCATAATCTGTTTCTATTAGAAAGATTCCCAACCCGTACTGTGTTACATAATCTTCATTGTTCTGCTCCTTTGGCGATTGCCAGTCCATCATTTCCTGCAGCGATGCATTGGAAAGGATGTTGCCATGAAAAAGATTCGTTAAAAAAATATTCAGGTCATGGGCGTTGGAAATCAATCCGCCATCGGCCGAAAAATAATCCCACCCACTGTAATAGGTGGCATTGGTGAGTTCTAGTTTACCGTATAGATCAATATAGCCCCTTACGATTCCTACAGGCACTGGATCCGACGCCGCAAACTGTGTCATTTCCAATTCTAGGGGCTTAAAGATTTTATCCTCAAAAACTTTATAAAAAGGTTTGCCTTCAAGACTTTCTATAACCATTCCCAAAAGAATATAATTCGTATTGGAATAGGCAACATCTGTTCCTGTCTCAAAGTTGGCGTTATTATTTCCAGCATAGTCCAAGAGTTCTTCAGGCGTCCATACTTTTATTAAATCGTTCAAGGAGGCTGTTTGGAATCTTACGTCCTGAATGTAGTTGTAGATTCCACTTGAATGGTTCAATAATTGTCGTAAGGAGACCTCTTTAGCGTTTTCAATATTTTCCCAAATACTTTGTGGGAGATATTTACTTAGTAAATCATCTAAATCCAATTTGCCTTCTTCCTGTAATTTTAATAGCGTAACTGCCGTAAAGGTTTTGACTGTACTGCCCACACGGGTCAGGTTACAGGCCTGTATATCGATTTGATTGGACAAGTCGTTTTTTCCGTAGGCAGTGGAATAATAACCATCTATCTCGGTGTGGACACTCATCATGACTCCTGGGACACCTTTGGATACCATTTCTTCTGTGATTCTTTTAACTGGTATCGCTTTCTGATGATTGGGGTTATTTGTTGATAATGTATTTTTACAATGGTAATATTCTTGTTGAAAAACTTCATCGTGCTCCGTACATGCCAAATGGAGGAACGCCAAAACTAGTATTGCCTTTTTCATTTTTTTGCTTTTCTGTTAAATGGGAATAATTTTACACCTAAATGTAGATTGGTGTGAGACATTAAGGGAATGAAGCCAGGGGAATACGGATATACCACCCAAGATTGATATAACACAAAAATTTCAGGGGAATTTGCTTTTTTTGGTTGTAAGCGAAACCCGATTCCTGTTGTAACCGACGGCATCGCTCTTGAATTCCCTAAATCCCTTTTACTTTTATAGGCGCCTTCATTGAACTGAAATTCCTGTTGGGTGCTAAACGTATGCAAATATCCCAAGCCGATTTTTGTTTTTAAGTTGAGGCCAAAAGAGGTTTTATAATCAAAACCCAGTTCCAGATTGGTAAATAGACCGTGAAAAAGTTTTTTGTGGTACAGATATCCAATGGAAATAGAGGGATATAAATGCAAATGTCTGCTTTCCTTCCAGTTGAATTCCGTTCCAATTTGTAGCCCAGGGTGGACCGGGGCATTCAAAAAAGTTGTATAGGGTATTGTGGTCGATTCATTAAGGAACGAAATAGTCAAAGGTTGCTGCGCCCAGAGATGGTTCATGGTAATGGCGCCAAATAATAGTATTAAAATCCAATGTTTTAATATTTTCTTAATGGGATTGTTCACTTGTGTTTTCTTTTTGGTTCAATTATTTTATTAGTGAAACTCAATTTTAAGAAGTCGGTAAGACGCACTTAAAATTGCAAGTTGAACTAATCCCGCCTTTTTCGGCGGGATCTAGGTTCAACCTCGACCCTAGGGTCGATTCCTATTAATGCGTTCAGGGCCTGCCTTTGTCGGCAGGCTTGTCCTGAGGTTTAACCTTTTATTGCCCTTCCTCGAATCTGTGGGATTATAGGAACAAATGGGGAGTATGAATTATAGGATTCGATTTCCAAAGTGGTGAATCCACTTGCTTCCAAGACGGATCGGGTATCGCGATTGGTGTGGCAACCTTCGAAAAACCAATGCCAGGGTTTATGGATCAAGTTTTGAATGAAGCCGAGAATTGAATTTTCCTTGGCCCTTACATGTTCTATAAACACGAATACCCCGGAAGGCTTCAAGATTCTCTTTATTTGTTCGATACATAGAAATGGGTCGGCTACAGTGCAAAGTACCAGGGTGCAAACAACAAAGTCGCAGGAGTTATCGGCCAAATCTATAGATTCACCAACTATTGTTTTTATGTCGAGTTGGATACCATATTTACAAGCGCTTTTTCTGAGATTGGCGTGCATATGAATATTGGGTTCAATAGCAATCAACCTGGTGCCTTTTTGTAGGTAGCGCATGTTGGCACCGGCACCTGGACCAATTTCAACCACGGTCTCGGGATGATCCTGGAATAATCTTTTTTTGGATTTTCCCCATAACATATTCATGTACCCGGAGATTGTGTAAAAGAACCATGCGTTAATAGGTCCTAGTATACGGTTGTTTTTAAATGGTTTGTCCACGTCTTTTTGTTTTAACTATTAAATTGTATCCCTACAACTCCTTTTAAGGCTTTGATATATTCACAAATATGGCCTCCGATTGTTCCATTTTAAATAGGCATAGCCGGGCATACACATTATAGGTGCTGCCTTTTTATAGCATCATAAACTGTTTCCGGTTATAATCTTAGCTAGGGAATGCTTCCTTTTACTTACCAAGTGGGAATTAAATGCTCCATAGCTTGCCTAGCTGTCTATAGACAGGCCCGCCATAAGCTTGTTTACACTAGCAGAAGTAATAGGTGTTAACCTTAAACCACAATGATATTGTATGTTTTTTTGCTTAGTAGGATTCTAGATTGATGTTAAAATTACAATTGAAGGTTACTATACCTTCCCCCAAGTTGATAAAGCTTACTTTACCTTCCAAAGAAACAGTGCCTTCCATTCCTTCAAATTCAAAAGTTGTGTTTATAACATTGTTTTCCGTGGGGGTAAATGAAGTGTCAAAATTAAGATCCTGATATGGAGGTATTAATTCTTGGAAAACCATATTTTCAGCTTGTATGGTACCACGACCTTCAATATTTATAAAAGTAATTACCCTAGATGTTAATGTTCCATCACTAGGAGTTTCACTGCTTACAACACAATCCTCCAATGTCCCAATGACCTTGCCTGTTGAAGTGTCTACAAGTTCCATTAAATAACAGGTGGGTTCCAAAGTTTCATTGGTTTTTGGATGCACTATTGTTTTTGGTTGTCCCAATACAGTACCCCGAGCGGTTACTTTTAGTTGTATGGACTTAGGATCGGGAGCTTCGCACGTCTTGTCATCGCTACTGCATGCAAAGGTGAAAAGGGCAATGCTAAATAAAAAAATGACCTTGATAATTTTCATGTTATTAAATTTAATGATTGATGAATTTGTTGTGATTATTCGTATCCGGTTTAATTTCTGGAAATATGGCTAAATACCTTTATGGGTTGGCAATGATTTGGGTTCAATTTAAAAGGGTGTTTTTAAATTAGTTAAGCAAACTTTTGATGTCTTTGATTAGGCGCAAAACTTCTTTTTCATCGATGCCATTATAAATACCCCTAATCTGTTTTTTAGTATCCACGAGGATAAAATTTGTGGTATGGATAAAATCCTGTAGCCCTCCATCACCTATATCCGTAACGGCAAAGAAACTTTTACGGGCTAGTTCATAAATATGTTTCTTATCCCCTGTGGTAATGTTCCATTTGGTGTCCAATACCCCTTTCTTATCCGCATATTCACGTAATATGGGAATACTGTCTCTGTTAGGTGTAACGGATAGGGAAAGTAGCATCAGCTTGTCATTGTTTAAAAATTCATTTTGAATTTTGACCATGTTATCGGTCATTATGGGGCAGATACTCGGGCAGCTTGTGAAAAAGAAATCCGCTACATAAATTTTGTCCCTGTACGCCTGCTGGGTGATAGTTTTCCCGTTTTGATTTATTAATTTAAAATCTCCAATAGTGTAGTTTTTTTTCCAATTGTGCAGGTCTTTATCCACAAGTTCTGGATTGAAATCTATAGGGTTGTATACCGCTAGTTGATCCTTCATGGGCGGAAAAGCTACCAATAGTATTGCCAAGGATATTCCGAAAAACAATAGAGGTAATATGAATCGTTTTATCATCACGTAGGTTGTTTTGATTATTACTATAATATGGAACTGGTTATTTTGATGTCTGCATATTGCCACGCCTTATCAAACTCTTTTTTTATTTTCTTGGCTTCAATAATTTTACCCTGTGCAGTTAAGGCATTGTATAACCCTATCAAAGACCACCCGTTTTGTCTTAAAACTTTCAAATCCTCCTTATAAGTTTTTTCAGCTTCGCTATATTGCCCAGCTTGCATTAGGACTGCCCCTAAATTTTGTCTTGTTGGAATATGCCAAGCCGACGGTTCTGTATAGGTTAGACCATCTTCAATAACTACGGCCTGGCGAAGGTGTTCAATAGCTTTTGTCATATGGCCTTTCATCGCTGCCAATTCACCGGCAACCACTTCATAGGCTATATTGGCTGAATGTATGGAAGCATTATTTGGAGTGGCTACTAAAGTTTCAAGTTCTGGGTCGTTTCTAAGTTTGTCAATGGCCTTCAATTCTTCTAGAGCTTCTTTCGAATTCCCTTTTCTGATAAAGGCCAACCCCCGTGCATAATGCCTAATGAGGTTAAGGTGTTTTATATTGGGACTTGGAGCGGGTATGGACAAGATCTCGTTCCATTTGCCAAACCTTGTATAGGCCAATAAAGGGGTGGCGGCAAAATCTTGTAGAAAGGGCATTTCCACAAATTCTCCAACAGGTACCTTTTCAGCTGTTTTTCTTGCGGCATCTATGGCTATTTCACTGGCACCCAATAAACTGGCAGAAGACCATAAAAAATGTATGTTATGGGGGTAATAAGCTAGAGGGTACAACCCTTGGGAAAAACATTGGGAGATATAATCCTCATCTGCCAATATTGCAGCTTGGTTCACCTTTACTGCATCCAAATAGCGACCCACCCGTATGTAAATATGTGAGGGCATATGTACTATATGCCCGGCTCCAGGCATTAAAGTGGCCAATTTATCTGCACTGGGAACCCCTAGATCCGGATAAGGCAATTCAACCATATGGATATAATAATGATGTCCCCCAGGGTTTTCAGGTTTAAGTTTTATTGCCTTTTCAAGAGCGGCTTTGGCTTCTGCTATATTAGGGGATGCGTTTCCGTCTTTGTCCCAGTAATTCCAGGGCACAGTATTCATTACCGATGCCGCATATAATATTAGGATGTTGGCGTCTTCGGGAAATTTTTTAACCACTTTGGCCATTGCCTCCATATAAGCCATATTTAGTTCGGAAACATCTTTTGTTAGGTCCTCACTATATCTTGCTGCCAATGCCTCTATTAATGCTTTTTCCTTTGGACTTGCCTTTGAGGCCAACCGCTTGGCCTTGGACATGGCTTCATTTATCTTTTTCTTGCGGTCATCATCAGGTAATGGATCATTAATGTTAGGGCCTAAGGCAAATGCCTGTCCCCAGTAAGTCATTGCAGAATTAGGGTCTAAACGTGACGCTTCCATAAATGAACGGTGTCCCTCTGCATGGTTAAAGGCATAAGAAAGTTTAAGTCCTTGGTCAAAAAATGCCTGGGCCCTTGGCTTTTCTGTGGTTATTGAAAAATGCAGATTCCCTAAATTCTCAAATAAAGGGGAAATTTGCTTTGTTGTATCTACCGCTGTCAATAAAAATTTGGCAGGGGTACACTTGATAAAATTATAAGCCAATTTTGAAGTAGTGTCCGGCCTGGTCTTGGCTGTTCTGATCACCGAAAAATACAGTACGGGCACAATTGCTATGCTAAAAAGTATAAGACTTATTTTTTTCATTATTTTATTTTTTTGATTTATGAATTGATATTATCGGATTAAATCTGATTCCTTTTGAAGGGTATGTTCGCGAAGTAAAACTTTCCATGATCTATAGATTTGAACTTGAGACCGCAAAAATATATGCGGATGAAAGCCTAAACAAAAAAACGGACTTGACCTATGTTAGGAATTGCTATGGGTTCCTATTTACTTGGTACTTTTGGCCAAATTACCTGGATATTTATAATTGTATGGCGAGAAATATAGGCAACTCACAAACGATATTTTTAAGAAATTCCAGAAAGATGTCAACTACAATACTGATGTGAGGCTATTTTTTATGTTACCCCCATTCTAGAATAATCCCATAACCACCATTACATTGGCTTTTTTGGACAGGGACATGAACAGGCCATTGAAATCAGGTCAATTCCAGGTGTTGATCGGGGCTGGTTTTGAAGAATTCAGGCGTTCAATGGCCCTGATAAAAGTGGAAATAAGAATATAGAAGTTTGTATTTTTGGCGCTATTCCGAGTAATTTATAAATCAAAGTACTGTCCTAATAAAAGAGAATGGATTGGGAATTAGCCTGTAGTGATGCAATCCCAAGGTTTGTCATCCATACGAACCTAGAAATAGGGAGTATCATAATTTTTTTAATCCATTCATTTCAAGTTTTGTTTTTATGCATTTCTTTGATATACAATGAAACCAGATCATTGCATATAAATCAGTGTTCAATTCAGGATGAAACAATATGCCACATATGTTATAAAAAGAAAACTCCTGTGGGAACAACTGGACTTCAAATTATAGGATTAAGGGTCAATAATAATATTTATAATAGGGAACCAATGAGGTTACCTATCAATTGAATTCAAATATTTTTCCAACATGGTATAACCATCATTGGCTACGGTGTTTCTATCAGCTGCATTCTTGGGATCTAGGTTGTTTGCCTCTTCCCAAACATCTGGCATGCCATCGTGATCAGTATCTGTTGGGGCAGATAAACTTTTTAATGCTGGCCAACCGCCTACATCATTTTGGGAATCAATGATGCCACTTTTTTTTGATGGATCGGCAACTTTATGATCTTTTTTGTAGGTTGGTCCTTCAAAATTGGCAGCTCCGTTCTTTACCTCCCTAATAATTCGAAGATCCACAGCATCCCGTTTTGGCAGGGTTGTTCCTGCATTTTGGAGTACCAGAGCATAAGCTTCTTCAGGAAGCTGTTGGTGAATCGCCAATGACGGCCATGGTTGTTCCAATTTTAGACCATTAAGATATTCACTACCGTCTTGAGGCTGTACCCCTCCCAGCCAATTGTTCTCCGATACCCACTGGTTGCCTTCAACCACATTGCCCGAAACATACCATTTTCCGTAATCGTCCTCCTTGTTGCGAGACCATGGGGCTACTATACGATGTGTAACTTCACCTGGTTCCGTGGCCGGCCCGGCCTTATAGTAATTGGCCACCATGTTAATATTGGAAAAATTGAACTTAGTATTGCCCACCTGAGCAACCTCTGCACCGTAGGCCGATTCGTAACCCCAGTTATAGACCACATTGTTTCGGTAGTCGACATTTCCGCATCCTGATGCAAAGCGAGGATTACGATTGGAATGATTGGCAAATAAATTGTGGTGGTAAGTGCTATAATTGGACCCCCAAATACCTCCAAAGCCATGGTTGCCTTTGTGGTGGTTGGATTTATAAAGACTTTCGGCAATAATGCACCACTGTACGGTAATGTTCTTCCCGTGGTAGATAGACATGGTTTCATCGATACTCCAACTTGCAGAGACATGATCTAAAATGAGGTTATTGGTATATCTGCTAGTAATGGCATCTGTTTCTTCTCCCGATTCATCCCCAAGTCGAACTCTTATATAGCGAATAATTACCTCGTCGGCGTCGATCAATAGTGGGCGTCCCCTTAAGGTAATTCCATCTCCCGGTGCGGTTTGGCCCGCTACGGTAATATTGGGATTTTTAATGCGTAGATCACTTTTCAGTTGTATGGTCCCCGAAACTCTGAATACTACCGTTCTTGGGCCTTTGGCCTCAATCGCGGAACGCAGGCTGCCCTCACCATTATCATTGATATTCGTGACTTCATATACGTCGCCACCGCGACCACCAAGGGTGTACTTGCCATACCCTTCGGCAGTAGGGAAGGCTAATTGTTGAGCGTATATACTAAGTCCAATTAGCGCCATTGCCACCGATAAAATTGTGTGTTTCATAATTCACTACTTTGATTATTTGCAATTCTCCCTTTTTATACTTTACTCGGCGATCCGAAGTACCAATATGGCATCTTCCCAGCCGGTGGGCGGTACCATATCACGGGATTCATTTTCTTTAAAGGCGGCTATGTTTTCTTTTTGTCCGTCCCTAGGATAGAACCAATAGGCTTCGGCATCTGTATTTAGGATATTTGTAACCTTACAGGTTGAGTTGTCCGAAAAATAGACGATTACCATATCGTTCGACTCTGTGGTCACTGCAGTTTTTAAGTTTTCCCCTTCGCCAATTACAGAAATACTATTCCCATTTGGTATCCATTGGTGCCAGCTGTGGTCCATTAGAAATTTTTTGGCCACATTGGTAATTTGTACTGCACCGGGAAAATCCAATGCTTGCTGCCAGGTATAGCCACAATTGTAGTCCCCCTCATTCCCCCGCATGGACCAAATGGGGCCTGCCCCGTAGGTATGACCTGCACCCCCGGCAAAGAAGGTGTGATAAAATTGCCGTCGAACTCTTACCGGTGTAACCCAACCACAAACATGGCGATAGGAACCATATTCGTAGGATCCTTCTAAAAACAGACTTGGTTTAACGGGTTTGTTCAATTGGTAATCTCCCAACATTGTTGGGTAGACCTGGTCAAGTTCGCGCCACACTTCAACCCCATTTGCTGTAAGCCATGCATCTGAATGAAACCATTTTGAAGAATTATCCGGTGCGTCGCCATCAGGATGAAAAGTGATAAAGACCTTGTCCCATGCCGGGTGTTTTTGGTTCCATTTTGGACGCTGGCCGGTGACGCCCTGTGCTATGCCTTCCGCCATGGCGCGAAACACATTACGTCTGTCCCATTGTTGTTGGTTGGCGTTTTTGTCATACCCATCAATTTGGGCTTTTGCATCGCCTCCCAGAACCCAGATAATATTAGGTTCACCCTGGTACCGTTTACCTAAAAATTCACCATAGGTACGGGCTTCCTCCTCTGTAAATTCCTGTTGGGCCCCTCCCATCTGTGGCGTTATATAGGCACGGCCCCAGCAGGGCAGTAAGGCCAGGTAAAGGCCTCTTTTTTTAACTGCCTGGACCACGTAGTCCATATGGTCCCAATAATCATTGGGAGCGGAGGGGCCTCCACCTGAAACCACGAGAGGTTCCGAGGTATTTGGCATAACCTCGCTACCGCTAAAAGGACGAAAGCCATAGGTGTTGGCAGCATTATGGGGTCCCATTGGCATTCCTCCTCCATGTGGATACCAGAATGCTACGGTCTGTATGACGGTAAAACCAAGTTTTTGTCTATTATCTAGGTACAGGTCAATTTCTTCCCGGGTCAATTGCTGGACCATACCCCAGCCAGTATCGGCTATCCAAAGAAATGGGCTGCCATTGGTATGTTGAATATAATGTCCGTTTGAAGAAACTTCCAACGCACCCTTTTGCCATGGTGTTTGGGCGGTTACAAAAAGGGTCAGACTAGTCAGTGCAACTAACAATACCCTTTTTTTTAAGGAACTGTTTTCTTTAGTCGTGGTTTTTTTAATGCTCATTTTCTTTTGTTTTAGTTAGGTGGTGTTGCAAGAGTTGCTTTGATCCAGGCTATGACCTGGCTGTTGTAGTTGGGCAGGTGTTTGTTCCATTCGGTCAACCGATGTGGTGCCCCTGGAATTGTAATCAAATCGCAATGTACGTCGTTGTTTTTTAGCTGTGTTTGGAATAAAAGAGACTGCTCATAGGGCACGGATTGATCTGCATTGCCATGTACCAATAGAAAGGGGGGAAGTCCGGGTCGGATGTAATTGATAGGGGATAGTGCTTTAAGCATGCCAAGGGATTCAGCGGTCAATTCCTGAGGACGATTTAAGAGGCCTCGTTGTGCTTTTCCGAGTATATTTCCCCTTTTGGGTAGTTCCTGTACAAAATCCGTAAGGGGAGCAAGGGCAACCACTGCCTGTACAGTGGTGGATTCATCAAGAACGGTAGCCGCATAGCTAGCCAAGTGTCCTCCTGCAGAATAACCGATAAGGACAATTTTGGAAGGATCGCCCTTGTAATTTTCAGCATTGGCCTTTACCCATCGAATTGCGGTCTGTATATCGTTTAGACATGATGGCCACCGATGCTCTGGAGCTAAACGATAATTGATGGAAAACCACGCAAATCCAGCCTCGGAAAGCATTTTCAAGGCTGGTAAATCTGCTGTATGGGCCTTATCACCTCCAGTCCAACCACCTCCATGTACGTAAATGGCAACCGGAAATGGTCCAGGTCCGTTGGGTTCATAAATATCCATGAGTAATTTATGTCCGGAAACTTCTCCGTATTCAATATTGGCATATATACTGGGCGAATGAGTTTGTGCGCCTACTTTTAATACTGTCAATAGGAAGTATGAGAAAAATAACAAGTGCAAATTCAGGGATTTTATTCGTGAATTATATGGCATATAATTTTTAAATTGTCCTATATAAGCTCCCTGGACTATCATTTGAAAAACTAATTAATTGTAATAATTACGCGTTGATACCTGGTTAGCTTAGGGGTGCCATTGTCCGTAACTTCACATATAATATGTATGTTTTTACCCTTCATTGCATTAGGGGGTACTGTAAAGGAAATATTCTGTTTATGGGCATTTGGTATTACAATGTTCCCCTCAAAGGTATCGGCCTCTTGATATTGCCACCAGGAATAGTTTAGTTGATCACCGTCTGGGTCCATTGTTCCTTTAGCACTTAAATTAATCTTACTCCCAGGTTTTGCCGTAATATCCAAGGGGCTAGTTAGTTTTACAATGGGAGGGTGGTTAGCTTCGTCATATGGTTTTATGCACCAATCGGCCCTAGTGGCAAAGTCGTTCTGCAACGCATCGACCCATCGGGTTATAGGTTTAAAATAAGCCTTCATTAAATCCATATTTTTAGGATAATCCTCGCGCATATAATTTCTGCCCCATGCTGTTTTTGTGTACCATCGTCCTTCTGGGTAATGGTAACCTGCTTGCGGAACAGGATCCAGCCAAGTATTTTCCCGAACATTGATATAGCGACCGCCCCAGCCTCCAAAGTCTGGCGATTCCAAAGAACGGAGACCTGTTGGAATAGTGTGGATAAATGCCGGCGAATCCCCTTCAGATCTAAAATCCCCTTTAGATTTGGCATCCCCTGCAATAAACCCTTCCTTATCATTACCACCCTTATACGCCTCGTATAAGGAACACAGAGGGCCGTGATCTTCCAAAATATTCGATTTCATCCAATCGCTTTTAAAAAATTTCTGTTTGTCCTGGGGCATTATTTTGTCCCATTGATAGGCGACGGCCCAAAACTGATCACTTATAATGGTAGGGATATTATACTTTCCCCAATGTGGATGAATGTAGGATTGATAGGTGCCATCTTGTTCCCAGATAAAGAAAAAGCGTAATTTATTGGCGACATATGCCATCTTATCATAATGTTCTTCCTCTATGGTTTTTAAGGCCCTGGCAATGGTATTTGTGCCACCCCAAGCCTGAATCCAAATGGGTCTGTCATCGGATTCATCCAATAGCACATTGGCTATATGTGTAGATCCAGGGGTAATGGAATCCATTTCTCCTTCGCTTTCAACATTTCCTAGGAAATTAATCGATTTTAAATAATTGGGTGTGGGGTAATCCTTACTGTGCTTGATAAGGTTTGGGTAGACATCCGCATAGGCTTCAAGATAGGGGTCTATCCAGTCATCTCCCGCCCATTTGTGGCCGTGCCAATGGTATTGGGAACTTGTGGTTACAATACCCTCAACATCCCATTCGTTGGCGTAAAGCAAAAACCTTACCATGGAACACTCATCGTCTATTTCACCATCCGAGGTTATAATTACGCGTTGTTTTTGGCTTTGGCCTTTTACAGGGATGTGGCAGGCTAATAGCAGAATTATAAAACCTGAATAAAGAATTTTTTTCATTTTGTAGTTGTTACTCTTCAACATTGACTATCACACGTTGATATCGTGTTAATCGAGGTGTTCCATGATCGGTGACCTTGAGGATAACGTGCATGGTTCCTGTGCCGGAACCCCCAACCCGTTTGGTAGGAACGGTAAACCATGCTTCGGGCTGATCAAAGTTTTCAATGTCCACAGGTTGTCCACTACGGGCACTGGAAACAGAAAATGTTCCGGCTTCCTCGTAAATGGACCAATGGTATGATAGGGCATCGTTATCAGGGTCACTGGATCCTTTTGCACTTAAAAGTATTTTATCGCCTTTTTTCGCCACAAGATTTTTGGCATGTGCAAGTTTGGCTATGGGAGGGTGGTTCGCCTGGTCATATGGTAGGATAGTCCAATCCATTCTGGCGGCAAAATCGTTTTGAAAATCTTCCCTCCAACGCCATATGGTTTCGTGGTTGCCCGAGTGCCATCGGCCATCAGTACCAAGGACTTCGTCTACAGCATCGGAAAAGATAGGTCTGGTCTCTGGATATAAAAACCACTTTTGCATCCTTGGGGTGTAGAGTTCGTATCTGCCTCCCCAGCCGCCCCATTCCGGGTGTTCCGGATAGCTTAGGCCGTTATTGATCAAGCCAAGGAAAGAGGGTGTGTCTCCTTCCATTAGATAATCCCATCTGGGGTACTCGGCCCCTAAAGGCCCTTTTTTCCGTATATTCCGATCCAACCATTCGTTTGTAACAATACTAAAATCGGCTCCATCGCAACGAGCGTGAAAAAAGTCGCCGCTAATACCGCTCCAGGTGGCATGATGATAGCCGCCTCCTGCGTTAAAGCCAGGACTCACAATGTAGAATAAATCCGGAAATTCTTTACGGATCCAGGGACCGCTATCGTCCTGATCGGAAATAGTGTATACCCGTAATTTCTTGACAAATTGTTCCAATGCCTTTTTTGAACGCGTTTCCCTGACTTTCCAGAGGGCCTGAGCCAATACATTTGGCCCGCCCCATACCGTTACCCATAACGGCCTTGTGTCATTTTTATCCACGGCTTTGATTAATAATTCGGAGGCCGGGGAATCTTTTCCGGCCCCAATGGCCTGTACCCCGTACTCTGGCAGTCCTTCTGTAATCTTGGAATACAAATCGTCTCCCGAAGGAAAGCCCGATTCGTGTTTTTCAAGGTTGTCCCTTACTTTACCATAGGCTTTTACAATTTCTTGGATACGATAGGTCGCCACCTTGTTTTGTTGGTGTACAGATGTGGTAGCGGCCAATCCTTCAATATCATAGTGATTGGCATATACCAAAAAACGGACCATGGACATGGCGTCATCCGGTTCGTTTTCTATGTCGGTAAGAACAAATACTCTAGGTTTTTCTTGTGCAATGGCGATAGTTGTAAATAAGGCTATGCCAACGATTGCAATGAGGTTGTTGATTTTCATCTTTTTTATTTGTTTATTGATTGCCACCTTTTGGCCCAATCCATTAAATAGGCTTCCCGATGTTTTGAAATTGTTTTTGCCCCCTGTTGATCCCCAATAAAAAGGTCAGGGGATGTCTTGTCGCTATACCAATTGGAACCAAGGGGGTAATCAGTGGGGGTTGTTTTGCCTGGCCATGGGGTTGTACTAACAAACTGACCACTTTGGGCATCCAATTGGGGTATGGTGCTTTTGGTAACATAGCTGCCGGTTTCCGGTTTTTTGGAGGAGTAGCGTACTCCATAGGTTCCGTTGCCAAGGTAATATCCTGGCCATGTTTGATTGGAAATCTCCAAGGTGAAACAAATGGAATCTTGCGGTATGGGCAAGTCCGGTCCTTTAAACCTCCATTCCAGTTCGGCGTAGGCGGTTACTGTATCGTTCTTACTACTGTTGCCTTCAAAAATAGTTCTTGAACTGTGGGTGATTGGGGTAAAACTTCCACCCCAACTTTCGCCCATTGGATTATCTGGGTCACCATTCATCAAATAGACCAGGGAAGGTGTGTCGCCCATTTTAATGTCGCCATTATAATGATTTTTAAAATTCTTTCCTAAGGCACCTCTTCCCTGTATAAAGTTGTCGTAATAGGATTTACCCTTGAGTTCATTGGGCGATTCGGAATCCATGAACCAACCTCTGTAGGTAGCATTCGCCTCTATTATCCATAGGTTAGGGTGATTTTTCACGATGTAGGAATAGGCATTGATGCTCCATTTTTTATTTGGACCACCTATCCAATATACTCTAATGTCTTTTTCAATTTCAGGTGCATCATGTAGTGCCTGTGCCAAATCTACCAAACCACCCCAGACCAAAATCCATAGAGGTTGGTCCGTTGTTTTTTTGGCGCATTTAATGATCCATTCCGAACCTTCGGTGGCCTTATCGTAGCCTTTGTAGGGTGCCTCTAGTTTTGAACCTTGTTTACATACGGCTCTTAGGGAGTCCGGATGGGACAGGTTGGGGAACTGTTGCTTTAATTCGGGTAAATCCTTTTCATAAAGATCTATCATATCCAGAAAATTCTTTTTGCGACCATTGCCAAAGGGGGAAGAAACCAGGCCCTCTATTTGGAAAAGGTCG
The DNA here is from genome assembly GCF_030291335.1 of Arenibacter flavimaris. Lineage (NCBI taxonomy): Bacteria > Pseudomonadati > Bacteroidota > Flavobacteriia > Flavobacteriales > Flavobacteriaceae > Arenibacter > Arenibacter flavimaris. The sequence continues at coordinate 74,852 of NZ_JASWIM010000024.1, read as the reverse complement.
GAATACATTAGTAAATGTATCATGGATTGAAAATCATCGGGATCGGTTCCTCCAATATCCGAACTGATCAATATCCGAGGTTTGGTTTTGTCCCCATCCGGGCTATCACATTGCATCAGCATACCTATTGCTAGTGATCCTACTATGCCTATAAGGGATAAAATCTTTAGAGAGGTCATGCAAATAGTTTTTTGATAAAAATTGTCAAGCTACTAGAAACCATATGATTGTGATTTGTTCAATTAACCACAAATATATATAAAAGAAAATAAAAGAAAATAAAAATAAATAATCGAAATATTTTATCTTTGTGCTGTTGTGGTTTTTTGGAATGGATTGTTTCCTCATCACGACCACAAGAAACCTTATGAGCCCTATAAAAATGAGATGGACCCTAAGGAGGGAAGGTGGGGTTCGGTTTTAAAATAAGGAAGTGTAACGGAGATGTCCATTGTCAATTCCATTAATGTGTTAAATTAAATTATGAGGTCTTACTTTTTCTTAATGTTGATTTCTTTCGTTCTTGCGTCTTGTTCCCCATTGCGGACAAAGACCACAGGGGTATCTACAGGGGTAGTGCAGCTGAAACCACGTTTGGTGGTGCTCACCGATATATCCACCTGGGAACCGGATGACCATGAATCTCTGATTCGGCTTTTGGTCCATGCCGATATGTTTGAAATTGAGGGAATTGTAATCACTACAGGGTGGAGTATGGAAGATGTTGATAAGGTGAAACATTTTAAGGAGATAGCTTTAGGCGTCATAGAGGCTTATGACAAGGACTTGCCCAATCTAGTTAAACGCTCAAAGCAAAATGGTTTTGCCTATGATGGGGAAAGGCAGCAAATAGGCTATTGGCCAAGTGCGGAATATTTAAAGAAACGCACAGTGTTCGGTAGTATGAAAATGGGGGTGGACAAGCTTGGAGGTGATAATATTTCGGACGGAAGCAACCTTATTGTACAGTTGGCTGACGAAGATGATGATCGTCCAATTTGGGTGTGTTTCTGGGGAGGTGGCAATACGCTGGCGCAAGCTATATGGCAGGTAGGGCAGCAACGAAACGAACTGGAATTAAAAAAGGTTTTGAACAAAATTCGGGCATATGCCATTACGGACCAGGATAGGCCGCAAAAATCTAGTTTCGAAACAAGCTCCCATGCGTGGATGCGCCGGGAGTTTTCAGATGATCTACTTTTTATTTGGGATGATTGCGCTTGGAGGTACCAGAATGGAACGGGGAAAAGTAAGTGGTCGGAGTATGGGGAGCATATCCAGAATCATGGCCATCTTGGGAGTCAATATCCAAAATATAAATGGGGGGTAGAGGGGGATACCCCTTCTTTTTTACATATCATGCCAAACGGTCTCAATAATCCTGATCAGCCCACCCAAGTTAGTTGGGGAGGGTATTCACAATGGGGAAAGGGAGAGGACAATAATGGGTACTCGTACGTAAACTATGCGGGAAATGAAAGTAAAATTTGTAGGGGATATGGAGACTATTTTTATGCCGCTACATTTAACAATTTTGCAGCTAGAATGGACTGGGCCCAAAATGGTACTGGCAATCGCAATCCTGTTGTTGTAATTGAAGGTGATAGTAGTTTGGGCAGCATAAGCATAAAGCCTCAGGTGGGGGCTAGTGTTGAATTGGATGCATCGGCTTCCTATGATCCGGACGGGGATTTATTAAGCTATAAATGGTGGGTCCAGCCTGAAGCTGGAACATTTAATGGGGAAGTGATCCTTTTGAACAGTACCTCTGCCACTGTCACCTTGCAGGTACCCCCAAATGCCGTTGACAAAAGCTTTCATGTAATTTGCGAGGTGACGGATAAGGGTGTGCACAATCTGACCAGCTATCGCCGGATAATATGTGAGCCGGAAAAATAGATGCGTTATTTTTTTTATAAGGGGAAATTTTAAACCGAATGGTGCATATGGGAATGCTATGGGCGCGGGCCTGTTTTGAGGCTATGGTGTAGTTGATCGAATTAGCGGGAACAGTAATAAGTGAAACAATATATTTTGAATTTAAATTAAAAGAGTTTTTATTTGTTTACGAATATTTACTTTTATTTATGAACTATGGCATATTTACCGAATAAGAGGCGTGAAAAAATTGTTGAATTTTTAAAAGAGGACGGATCTGCTAAGGTGGCGGACTTGGCCAAACTTTTTAAAGTCACCGAGGTGACTGTTCGCCAAGATTTGGAAAAGTTGGAAAATCAGGGATTGATAATGAGGGAGCACGGTGGTGCCTATCTCAAAAATATGGGGGACCAAGTCCGCAATTTTTCCTTGGTTCAACAGGATAATTTGGAATTGAAGGAAGCTATTGGGCAAAAATGTCTCGAATTTATTGAGAGCGGGGATACTATTATTCTGGATTCCGGCAGTACAACTACCGAAATTGCCAAAAAACTTATCGGGTATAAAAACTTAACGGTTATTACAAATGCCCTTAATATAGCGCTATTGCTAGGTACGGAACCGGGTATTGAAGTGATTATGACCGGAGGTGAATTTAAGCCTCCTACACTATCGTTGACAGGGCAAAAGGCGGCCGACTTTTTTAAAGGGCTCAATGTGCAAAAGTTGTTTTTGGCTACGGCCGGCATCTCTTTAAAATCGGGACTTACCTATCCCAGTATTAGCGATCTTGTAGTAAAGAAAGCAATGATAGATGCTGCGGATATCACGTATTTGGTGGCCGATAGCTCCAAAATAGGTAAAAGTGCCCTGGCGAGTCTGGGAGCCCTTTCATTGATAGATTATATCATAACGGATTCAGGAATGGAAGAAAAGGATCTAAAGGTTTTTAAGGACAACGAAATAGAAGTGATATTGGCCAAGGCAGATAAGTAAGAAATAAAAAAAAATAAGAATATGAGTACCACAAAATCACCATTAAGCATTGGAATTATAATAGGAAATCGTGATTTCTTTCCAGATAGTTTAGTGGAAAAGGCCAGGACCGAAATTATCGATGTCTTTGCCAAATTAAAATTGACACCGGTTTTATTGGAAAGTACCGATACAAAGCTTGGTGGTGTGGAAACCTTTAGGGAAGCACAAAAATGTGCCGAGCTTTTTAAGAAACACAGTGGGGAGATTGCCGGTGTATTGGTGCTTTTGCCCAATTTTGGGGATGAGAAGGGGGTAGCCGATACCTTAAAAATGGCCAATTTGAACGTTCCTGTATTGGTGCAGGCCTATCCGGACGAATTGACTAAGATGAATGTCGTGAATCGCAGGGATTCCTGGTGTGGTAAAATTTCGGTCTGTAATAACCTCTATCAGTACGGTATAAAGTATTCCTTGACGAGTCAGCACGTTTCCTTTCCTTCAGATATTCCTTTTCAACAGGATCTTAAGGATTTTGTTGCGGTTTGCAGGGTAGTGAGGGGGGTGCGAAACGTTAGGATCGGGGCTGTAGGGGCTAGGCCCGGAGCATTCAACACGGTACGTTATTCCGAAAAGATATTACAGCGCAATGGCATTACCGTAACTACGGTCGATTTGTCCGAAATCTTGGGTAAGGCCAATAAACTGACCAAGGATGACGCTTCGGTCAAGCAACATTTGGAAGCCATCAATGCCTATGTGCCACAGGGAAAGACTCCGAATGAGGCTATGTTGCAGATTGCAAAATTGGATGTAGTCTTAAAGGAGTTTATGGAGGAATATGCACTTGATGCCACGGCTATTCAATGTTGGACTTCCCTACAACAGAATTATGGATGTAACGTGTGTACCAGCATGAGTATAATGTCCGAAAATATGTTGCCATCTGCTTGTGAGGTCGATGTTACCGGAACCCTCAGCATGTATGCTATGCAATTGGCCTCGGGGTCTCCCAGTGCCTTGGTGGATTGGAACAATAACTATGCTGACGATCCCAACAAATGTGTGCTTTTTCATTGCGGCAACTGGGCGAAATCCTTTTTGCCCGATATTAAGATGGATACCGCTCCAATTCTTGGTACTACCGTGGGAGTTGAAAATACCTATGGCGCCCTTGATGGGAGAACACCGGCAAATCCACTTACTTATGGGAGAATCAGCACCGATGACCCCAAAGGTATTATCAAGGCCTATTTTGGGGAGGGTGAGTTGACCGATGACCCTTTAAAGACCTTTGGAAACCGAGCAGTGGCCCAAATTCCGGATTTACAGGGATTAATGCAGTATGTGTGTAGGAATGGATTTGAACATCATGTGGTAATGAATGCATCCAGGACAGGGACCATATTGCAGGAAGCTCTGGGCAATTATATGGGTTGGGAAATATACAACCACAATGTTTAATTGCGGAATAACTGGAATGGGGTCTTTGGATGTATAATTTAAGGAGCAGTAATTTGAGAGAGTTCACAACATGACAAATAAGGAAATAAAAATAAAATCGGTAGTACTTAGAAGAAATATTCTAAAATACATCTATAAGGCAAAGGCCGGGCATACGGGTGGAAGTCTATCCTGTATTGATATTTTGAACGTACTGTACAACAAGGTATTAAATGTGGATCCAAAGGATTTTAGGAATCCAGATCGTGATAGATATATCCAAAGTAAAGGACATTGTGTAGAGGCTCTTTTTGTAACCTTGGCAGACCGTGGTTTTTTCCCGGAATCTGACTTGGAAACCCTTTGTAATTATCAATCCCATTATATAGGACATCCAACAAAAAAGGTTCATGGGGTTGAACAGAACACCGGAGCATTGGGGCATGGGCTATCCATTTGTGTAGGGGAGGCCGTTGCAGCAAAACTGGATAATAAAAAGCATCGTGTGTTTACACTGTTAGGGGATGGGGAATTGCCCGAAGGCTCTAATTGGGAAGCATTTTTATCGGCTTCACATTATAAATTGGACAACTTGTATGCCATTTTGGACAATAATAAGCAGCAGATTACAGGAAACAACAAGGAGGTTATGAATACCGATTCCATCCGTGATAAACTGGAGGCTTTTGGTTGGGCGGTAAAGGAGGTGGACGGACATAATCTGGAGCAATTGGAAGAGGCATTGAACAATGGTCCCCTCGAAAAGGGAAAACCAAATTTTATCATAGCACATACCACCAAGGGCAAAGGCATTAGCTATATGGAAGGAGTATTGAAATGGCACCACGGAGTACCATCGGAGGAGCAGTATATATTGGCCCAATCAGAATTAAATGAGGCGGAAGCACTAATTCACTAGTATATGGAATTGGATAAAATACAAGATAAAAACTTATTAATGGGGGAACCTAACCAAGTGGTTTTTTCCGAAATCTTACAGGAGTTGGCGGCTGCCGATAGCTCAATAATTGCCGTAACAAGTGATTCACGGGGCTCGGGTAAGCTAGTTCCTTTTGGTGACAAATATCCCAAACAAATAGTTGAAGTGGGAATAGCCGAACAAAATTTAGTGGGAGTTGCGGCCGGCTTGGCCTCTGCTGGCAAAAAGGCATTTGCAGTTTCCCCTGCATGTTTTCTTAGTGCCCGTGCCCTGGAACAGATCAAGAACGATGTAGCCTATTCCGATAACCCGGTAACCTTGGTAGGTATTAGTGCCGGTGTAAGTTATGGTGCGTTGGGAACTACCCATCATAGTTTGCACGATTATGCGGCCCTCAGGGCCATCAACAATATTATCATCGTAGCTCCGGCGGACAACTTTGAGACCGAACAGGCAGTTCGCCTAGCCGCCCAATCGAACAAGCCCATTTATATGAGGCTGGGAAAAAAGGCGATGCCATTTTTAAATGTAGCCGATACGTCTTTTGAATTTGGAAAAGGTCGTGTTGTTCGGAAGGGTAGGGTCCTAACTTTTATTGCCTCTGGGGAAACTGTTTATCCGGCTTGGCTGGCAGCGAAGAAACTTGAAGAGGATAAGGGGATACGCTCCACGGTAATTAGTATGCATACCATTAAACCTTTGGATACCCAATTGTTGGAAAGCATCGCAGCAGGTGGGCAACCCATTATTACGGTAGAGGAGCACATGGTGAATGGCGGTTTGGGGGAGGCCTGTGCGGCACATCTTTTTCAAAAAGGGTACAAAAATCCATTTCGTATAGTTGGAATTCCCGATGAATATACCGTTACCGGCTCACAGATGGAAATATTTCAGCATTACGGGATTTCCGAAGAAGGTTTATATAATCTAGGTTTGGAAATGCTTACTAAAAACTCCTAAATACATGGGCAAACAATTTTTTTCAGGTATAGTAAAAGCCATAGTCCCGATCATTATTGGGTTCCTGCTATTGGGCTGTGCCCAAAGGGATGATAAGGGGCCCAAGAAAATAGCGGTGGTTATTTCCACTCTGAACAACCCATGGTTTGTGGTATTGGGCGAATCGGCTGCCACCCGGGCAAGGGAACTGGGCTATGAGACCACCATCTTCGATTCGCAAAATAATACGGCCAAGGAGGCAGAACATTTTGAAAATTTAATCGCCGCAGGATACAGTGCAATATTGTTCAATCCTACCGATGCCGAGGGGTCGGTCAGCAATGTAAATAGGGCCAAACAAGCGGGTATTCCAACCTTTTGTATGGATAGGGAAGTAAACTCCTTGGAAGGTCCGGTTACCCAGATAATTTCCGATAGTTTTTCGGGCTGTGTGGATTTAGGGCAATATTTTGTCAGGCAAATGAACAAAAGTGGTAAATATGTAGAGCTGTTGGGCCTTGTTGGAGATAATAACACATGGAACCGTTCCAAAGGCTTTCATAGTGTGGTGGATTATTTCCCGGATTTAAAAATGGTAGCGCAACAAAGTGCCGATTTTGACCGTAGTAAGGCCATGGAAGTGCTGGAATCGGTACTACAGTCCAACCCTGATATTGATGCCGTTTTTTGTGGTAACGATGCCATGGCCATGGGAGCCTATCAGGCCTTGGTCTCTGTAGGAAAGGCCGATAGTGTAATGGTATTCGGATTCGATGGCTCACAGGATGTTATGGATGCCATTAAGGATAAAAAGATTATGGCCACAGCCATGCAATCCCCAAAATTTATGGCCCAGACAGCGGCAGAATTGGCCGATAAATATTTGCAGGGAGAACGCGATATGCAGAGAAAAATGCCTATCGCCGTTGAAATTGTAACTCAGGATAATATAAGTGAATTTGAGGCCTATGGCAGTGAAGAATAGTATAAAAAAAACAATCAAATACCTCTTGATTGCACTACTGGTCGGAGTGGCTTTGTACAACTCGGTTTATTTTGAACCGTTGGATGAGAGGCATATCGCCCAAAAAAAAGGTGTTTTTGACCCCGATGCCTTTGCGCAAAAGTTTATGGAAACAAAATTAACTGGACTCCCGGCAATGGAGGCAGGGCAATTTATGGAAGCATTGGAACAGGACCTTGAGCAATTTACTGCTGAAAAGGGGCGCAAAATGGGAATAAGCAATGATTACTATTTCATAGTGGAAGGCAATGGGATAGTGTTGGATATAGGAAATGAAAATGTTCGTATCAAGCTTGAAGGAGTCGCTGATTCTGAATTACTTATAGCTACGGACTTTATATTTGGGAATGCCATACGTGAAGGCTCTGGAATGGCCAGTATTGGCGATTTTCAAAACACTATGGACTTTAACAGCATCTCGGTAGCCGTTAACAATAGGGTGAGAACAGATGTAGTTCCTCCTTTTTTAAATGAAGTGGAAGAAGGCGATCACGTTTATTTTAAGGGTGCAGTAGAGGTAAATACGAAACATCCAGATCTTCCAAATTTAAGAATCATTCCTTTAATTTTAGAAATAGAATAGACTGTGGGGGCGGAAAACATCATACTAAGGGCAGATAATATCACCAAAAAATTTGCAGGTGTTACCGCGCTTAATGGGGTTTCGCTCAATGTTCATCGAGCTAAGGTCAATGTTATTGTAGGCGAGAACGGGGCAGGGAAATCTACATTGATGAAAATACTGTCCGGAGTATACCCCGAATATGAGGGCACACTGCTACTGAACGGGGAGAAAGTAAATTTCTCGAGCCCAAAAGAGGCCATGAAAAGTGGTATAGCGATCATACATCAGGAGCTAAATCTTATCCCTTATTTAAGTATCACAGCCAATATCTTTCTAGGGCGCGAAATCGTGGACTCCTTTGGTATGTTGGATTTCAAGAAAATGAACCAAATGGCCAAGGCCCTTTTAACGCGGTTGGAATGCGATGTGCCGCCAACAACGTTGGTGGCCAAGTTAAGGGTAGGCCAACAGCAGCAAGTGGAAATTGCCAAGGCACTTTTGGAAGATGCCAAAGTAGTGATAATGGACGAGCCCACCTCTGCAATTACCGATGCCGAGGTGGAAGTGCTTTTTAGGATTATCGCTACATTAAAAAAACAAGAGGTGTCCATTCTGTATATATCCCATAAATTGGAGGAGCTGTTTAAGATAGCGGACCGCTTTATTGGATTGCGGGATGGGAAAATGGTTGGTACCATTGAAAATGTTTCACAAGCAAAAAAAGAGGACCTTATTCGTTTGATGGTCGGGCGCGATATCAAAAATCTTTATGTTAAGGAAGACTTGCCTCTGGGTAAGGAGGTGTTAAGGGTAGAAGGTATTTCCCTGCCTAAGCATACCATAAAATCTGAATACCTGGTAAAGGATGTGAGTTTTAACCTGCGAAGGGGAGAAGTGCTGGGCATTTTTGGTCTGATGGGAGCGGGCAGAACCGAATTACTGGAGACCATTTTTGGACTACATTCCAAAACCATGGTCGGAGATATCTATATAGACGGACAAGAGATAAGGATTACCTCGGCCATGGACGCCGTTGCCAATGGAATGGGATTGGTACCGGAAGATCGCAAGGCGGATGGTTTGGTATTACAGATGCCCATTTTTAAGAACATCAGTATGGCCAGTATAGACCAGATAGTGAAAAATGGATTATTGAATTCGGGTTTGGAAATGGATTTGGCTCATAAATATATAGGCAACCTCAACGTAAAAACGTCTTCCCCCGGCCAAAAATCAGAAAATTTAAGTGGGGGCAACCAACAAAAAGTAGTGTTGGCAAAATGGTTGGCAACGACCCCTAAAATACTTTTTCTGGATGAACCAACCCGAGGCATTGATGTTAATGCCAAAAACGAAATATATCATTTGATAAATAACCTTGCCAAGGAGGGACTTGGGGTCCTGGTGGTCTCTTCGGAACTTCCTGAAATTATGGCCATTTGCGATAGGATTTTAGTGATGGGAACATCGCGTATTACTGGAGAATTTAGCCAAAAGGAGGCCACCGAAGATAAAATAATGAACGCTGCAATTTTATAATTAAAAATGGATATAAAAACGACTATCATTAAATTCCAATCCATCATTGCCCTTTTTGTACTGTGCGTGGTATTGGCCTTAATGTCCGATAAGTTTCTGACCATGGAAAACGGGTGGAATATTATGCGGCAAATCTCGGTAAATGTATGCATATCCGTAGGGATGACCTTGGTAATATTGACCAGGGGTATAGATCTATCAGTGGGTTCCATATTAGCTTTTAGTGGTGCAGTGGCTGCGGGGCTGTTAAAATTTGGTATTGATATGCCTTCCTTGAACCTCTATATTGGCTTTACGGTATTTGGCGCAATTTTGGGAGGTTTCGTTGTAGGTGGGGGACTGGGACTTTTTAATGGATGGATGATTACTCAATTTAAGGTTCCTCCATTTGTGGCAACCTTGGCCATGTTGACCATTGCCAGAGGAGCAACAATGCTTTGGACAGGGGGTTTTCCTATAACTGGATTGGGCCCCAATTTTGCATTTATCGGTACAGGGTGGTTTTTGGGGATTCCTATGCCGGTCTGGATAACTGTTATTGTGGTTGCTATTGCGGTTGTCATAACCAAAAAAACCAAATTCGGGAGGTATATTTATGCCATTGGGGGCAATGAGAGTGCTGCACGTCTTTCAGGGTTAAATATCAATAAAATAAAAATTTGGGTGTATGCCATTGCCGGTATTTTAGCAGCTGTGGGAGGAATTATACTTACCTCCCGATTGGATTCCGCACAGCCCAATGCGGGATTTAGTTATGAGTTGGATTCCATTGCCGCAGTAGTTATAGGGGGAACATCCCTGTCCGGAGGTAGGGGTTCCATCATGGGAACGGTACAAGGCGCACTCATCATTGGGGTGCTCAATAGCGGTTTGGTTTTGCTGAACGTCTCCCCTTTCTGGCAACAGATTATTAAGGGCTTTGTTATTTTAATAGCCGTAATAATGGATAGGGTAAACCACCCCAATGAAGACTAACGCATGCTAAAATAAATAAGGCACTAATCCACTATATAAAGAATGGCCAAATCCTATATTTTATCCATAGACCAAGGTACGAGCGGTACAAAAGCATTAATTTTTGATGGCTTGGGGAATTTGGTTTCCAAAGCATCGGAGCCGCTCAAATCCTATTATCCCTTTCTAGGTTATGTGGAACAAGACCCCAATGAACTATACCAGAATGTTCTTACAGCCGTTGGGAAATGTTATAACGAATTTGTTCAAAGTTTTCCTGCTGAAGAAAAGAACATTATTTCCTGTGGAATTTCCAATCAAAGGGAGACCTTCGTTGTTTGGGACAACTTTGGCACACCTCTACACAATGCCGTGGTGTGGCAATGTAAACGTTCAGTGGCCATCTGTGAAGAATTAAAGCAACATGATCTGGAACAAATGGTCAACGCCAAAACAGGACTTACCATAGACCCCTATTTTTCGGCAACCAAAATGATGTGGCTCAGGCAGAACAATACGGTCATAGATGAGGCCATAAAACAGGGAAATGCCAACTTTGGAACCATTGATACTTGGTTGCTGTATATGCTTACCAACAAAGAAAAATACTATACGGATCATACAAATGCCTCAAGGACCTTATTTTTTAATAGTTATGAATTGAAATGGGATGAAGGGCTACTGGATAAATTTGGATTGACTGGACTCAAACTTCCTGAAGTTTTGCACTCCTCAGCATTCTATGGTGAATCTGATTTTGGAGGAATTTTACCGGCCAAAATACCCATAACGGGAATGATAGGTGACTCCCATGCCGCTTTCTTTGGGGAGGAGTGTTTTACTACTGGGATGGCCAAAGCCACCTTAGGTACCGGGTCTTCCATATTATGGAATACGGGTAAAGTTGCCCAGCATAATAAAAATGGTATACTAACCACCATTGGTTGGAGTGCCCAGGGTAATGTAAATTATGCACTGGAGGGTGTTATCGTTAGTTGTGGCGCAACCTTGGAGTGGTTAAAAAATCAGCTTGGATTATTTGTGGACAATAAAGAGATAGAACCAATGGCCACCTCTGTTAGTGGGAATGAAGGAGTCTACCTTATTCCTGCATTTAGCGGTATGGGTGCTCCGCATTGGCAGAAGGAATGGAAAGCCTCGATCCACGGTATAGGTTTTGGGACTACAAAGGCCCATATAGTTCGTGCAGCACTGGAATCCATAGCGTTTCAAATAAAGGATGTGGTAGCTGCCATAGAAAATGAGACCCAAAAGCAGCTAAAGGAGTTGAAGGTAGACGGGGGGATCACGTCCAATCACTTTTTAATGCAGTTCTTGGCCGATATTTTGCAAACACCGGTCACCAATATTGGAATTTCCGATGTTTCTGCTAGAGGAGCGGCCCTTATTTCAGGCTTGGGCTTGGGATTTTGGCAAAGTGTTGACGATTTGCCAAAACCGGGATATAAGGGTTTAATGACCTATCAACCCCGGAATATGTCCAAGGATTTACGCGACTCATACACTACTTGGCAAGAATTGATAGAAGAAAAAAAAAGGTGATATCATAATTTTGCGCTAAAAGATATATCCAGGAAATACGGTAATTGAGACACCGGGTCCATGGATTTTGAAGCTAGTCAATACCTTTAAAACATCTTGGGGCCAATGTGAATTATTATAAACGAACTGGTATGACACTAAAAAAATATATTTTGACCAACCTGATGGTTTTACTGACCATTGGGACATATTCCCAAAGTAAAGGTTTAGTTAATAATGTAAATAGTCCATATGCCAAATTGCAGAGTGTAGATCTTGATGCTGTACAGTGGACCCATGGTTTTTGGAAAGAACAGTTTGATGTGGAAAGGAATCATACCTTGACCTACATGTGGCAGCTTTACCATAGCGATACCACGCATGCATACAAGAACTTTGAGATTGCCGCTGGGTTGATGAAGGGCAAACACAAAGGCCCTTCGTTCCATGATGGGGATTTTTATAAACTTTTTGAAGGTATGGCCGCTGTCTATGCAGTTACCAAAGCCCCCGAGCTAGACACCCAAATGGATGAGGCGATAGCCCTGATAGCCAAAGCCCAAAGAAAGGATGGCTACTTGCATACCCCAGTTTTGATAGAGGAGCGTTGGGGCACCTTGGGACCAGAAAAATTGCAAAAGCAATTGGGTTTTGAAAAGTATAATATGGGCCATTTGATGACGGCCGCCTGTGTACATTATAGGGCCACAGGTAAAGATAATTTTCTAAAAGTGGCCGAGGGTGTTGCCAACTTCTTGTACGACTTCTATAAACAAGCATCCCCCGAGTTGGCACGGAATGCCATATGTCCGTCGCACTATATGGGAGTGGTTGAAATGTACCGCACTACAAAGGACCCCAGATATTTGGAATTGGCCAATAACCTGATCAATATTCGCGGGACTACCGAGGACGGTACAGATGATAACCAGGATAGAATACCTTTTAGAGAGCAAATGAATGCCATGGGGCATGCCGTGAGGGCCAATTATCTGTATGCCGGGGTCGCAGACCTCTATGCCGAAACAGGGGAAGAACAACTTTTGAAAAATCTCAATGCCATTTGGGAGGATGTGGTGTATAGCAAAATGTATATTACCGGTGCTTGCGGTGCTTTATATGATGGGGTTTCCCCTGACGGTACCTCCTATAGACTTTCCGAAGTACAAAAAATACATCAGGCCTATGGTAGGCCTTATCAATTGCCCAATGCTACGGCCCATAACGAAACATGCGCCAACATAGGCAATGTTTTGTGGAATTGGAGAATGTTGCAATTAACTGCAGAATCCAAATATGCAGATGTTGTAGAGCTGGCCCTGTACAATAGTGTGCTTTCCGGAATAGGTCTAAATGGTAAGGAATTTCTTTACACCAACCCACTTGCGGTTAGCAAAAACCTGCCCTTTCAACAACGATGGGGCAATGAAAGGGAAGGGTATATTTCCAAGTCGAACTGTTGCCCCCCAAACGTTACCCGTATTTTGGCAGAAGTGGGCAACTTTGCTTATAGCCTTGGGGCACAAAGTTTGTATTTCAATCTATATGGAAGCAATCATTTAAAAACAACCCTTGAAAACGGGTCACTTTTGGAGATTGAACAAAGGACGAATTATCCATGGGATGGAACGGTTCACATTACGCTAAAGGAAATACAGAAAAAAGAGTATTCCATTTATTTACGAATCCCTGGCTGGGCTTCCGAAGTTGATATCTCGGTCAATGGAAAACAATGGCTGGGCAAGCCCGACCCCGGATCCTATTTTGAAATTAAAAGGATATGGAGACCAGGGGATGAGGTATTACTTAATTTATCCATGCCAGTTCAATTAATGGAGGCCAACCCCTTGGTTGAGGAGGTAAAAAATCAAATTGCGGTAAAAAGGGGCCCCTTGGTGTATTGTGTGGAGTCCAAGGATCTTCCCCAAGATATGGATATCAATGAATTAATTTTTGATAGGAATGCAATTTTTCAGCCTGAAATGATTCAGATCCAGAATAGGGAAATACTATCATTAAAGACCAATGCCTTTGGAAAGGATAATAACTGGGATAAAAAACTATACCGTCCCATTGGTCCGTCAAATAATAGCTTTCCCTTGAGGTTGATTCCTTATTATGCCTGGGGCAACAGGGGCAAAGGAGAAATGACCGTATGGTTGGCTTATTAGTATTCCGGAGGACTAATTTGGAAGAACTGTCACAATAACGCGTTTGTACCTGGACAATGCTGGTGATCCCTTGTCCGATAGCTTCAAAATGAAATGAACGGTTTCCTTTTTTTCTACTTCCGGAGCTCTTAGGTTTACAATATGAACATTCTCGGCACCCAAATCTATTTTTTCTTTATACGAGCTTTCTTCTGGATAATGGAACCACAAATAACTAAGATTGTCACCATCAGGATCGGTAGATTTAAAAGCATCCAGGCTAAAGGCTTCACCGGAGCTTACCGTTAGTAGATCAGAATGGGTGAGCTCAGGTATGGGAGGGTGGTTTGCTTCTTCATATGTCTGGGTGCACCAATCCATACGGGCGGCAAAATCATTTTGAAAATCGTCCCTCCAGCGCCATAACGTTACTTTATTATCCTTGAATGTAATGGTATCCCTTTTAACCGAACGTCCGTATTCCTTCGGAATGTAAGGGGTGTAATTATCGACTGCATTGGTCCAAATTGGCCTGGTCTCAGGAGCAATTGTAACTATGGAGCCTCCTTTTTTTGTTTTTGAGAAATCTGGTTTGTATAATTCATACCGTCCTCCCCACGCACCCCATTCCGGATGTTCAGGTTCGTTAAGTCCGTTGGGTATTAACGATAAAAATGCTGGTGTATCCCCTTCTACGCCCCAAGCCACATCGGGATATTCACTTCCAAGAGGCCCATGGTCTTGTTGTATGTTCTGGGCTATCCAAGTATTACTGATTACACTATTGTCTATTCCGTTTATATAACTATTGATGCCTGTCCATGTAGCAGAGGCGTAAAAATCTCCAGGACTAACAATATAAAACAGGTCTGGAAAATTGTTCCGTATCCAAATGCCACTATCATCTTGGTCCGAGATGGTATAGACCCGGAGTTTAGAAATTAATCGTTGTGCCTCTTTTTTACTTTTTGTTTTACGAATTTGGTCAAGGGATTGGGCCAAAGTATTAACCCCGCCCCACACTGAAATCCACAAAGGTCGATCATCTTTTTCTTCCAAAACTTTGATTATCCAGTCGGAACCCTCCGAGTTTTTTCCATCACCAACGCCCTTCATACCATATTCAGGAAGACCTTTTTTAATTAGTGCTGTCAATGTTTCTGGTTTGGGAAAACCAGCTTCATGCTTTAAAAGGTTGGGCTGTACTTTACCGTAGGCCCTAATGACCCTTTCTATAGATTCAGGGGCTATTCTATTCTGCAACCAGCAAGAGGTTGTTGCAACAATTCCCTTAATGTCAATTTGGTTCGAATACAAAAGCAAACGTACCAAGGATTGGGTGTCATCCGGGTCGGCTTCAATGTCGGTTAAAACAATTACCCTATTTTTTTGATTTATTTGGGCAAAAGTGGTGATAGAGCAGGCTAAACAAAAGGAAATAAATAAATAAAATGTTTTCATATCAATGGTGTTAATGGTTTTTTAAACTTTGAAAAATGGCTAGCCCTAGAGGGTATGATACTGCAAACTAGGTATTTATAATAATTTCTGGATATTTATTACACCCTTCGCTAATTTAACAATATTCCCTTCAACAAAAATGTCTTTGAGGGTTGAGTTTTGTCCCTTAACAAACACTTTTAATTTACTTTATCCGTTAAAGCAACTTAATCCAAAATCTTTAATTTGCCTGGGCTTTAATTCATTAAGTTTTATTTCAATTTAATGATAACACCAATTATAAGAAGCTGTAATCATTGATGGGTATTTATTTGATTATAGGGGCGCAGGCATGAATGTGTTTTAAGTAGTTTACTTACAATTTAGATGCGATTTTTGAAAATGACCTGGACCAAAATATAAAGCCAACCAGAATAACCTGGATTTATTTTGCTATCGTTTAAATTTTTGTAAAAACTGGACCCGATCACATTCTTAAAACGAGTTGATTGCATCAATAAATTTACCTAATGAATTACATTCCATCAAAACAAGTCTCTAAATTTATCATCGTCTAGAATCGAGTTGCTTGATTATTGAAAGGTAACGGACTCGGTTTTACAAAAAGGCAATTGTAACTATAAAATTCCAATCACTAAAACTTGAAATTATGAGAAGTATACTTTGGTTAATCGCTGTAATTTGTATCATTATTTGGGCCTTGGGCTTTTTTGGCATTGTTGCCGGAATGGGCACCAGTAGCCTGATCCATATACTCTTGGTAATCGCCATTATTGCCGTTCTATACAATATTATATCGGGACGTAAGCCCCTTTAATATTTTTTCGGGCAACAAGGTTTGGGAACCAATGGCCACAACTGGTCCGAGCGGTCATTTCATTAGGATGGATATCACTAATGAAAATTGTAGGCCCGGTGAGCAGTCGGATCTATCCTATATTGGATTTCCTCCCTACTCGGAAAAGTGGAATTCATGCACTTGGGTATAGATCAACTAGCCCATAAGACGATATGAATTCCAAGGTTTATGGGGTCTTCACTTTCTAAGTCGAGTACGCATACACCGGCCTATCTGCCTTTGTAGCGATAGACAGGCTTGGCCTAAAGTAGATCAATAACAAATATATACAATAGTATAAACGTATCTATTTTGACCATTTTAAATTCATTTTGAGTGATTCCTATGACGTACATTAACCCTAAAATAGTTCGGCAAATATTTAGTTTACTCCTCATAATTATGTTGGGAGGGCTAATTTTTCATGCAATACTTCCTTACTTTTCCGGTGTTTTGGGAGCTATAACCATTTATGTGCTTTTACGTAGACCTATGTCCAAACTCGTTAAAAAGGGGTGGCCTCCTAACCTAGCTGCCATTTTTTTACTCATAGGATCGTTTGTCTGTATTTTATTACCTGTTTCAGGAATTGTTCTTATGCTGGGAAATAAAGTGGAGAGTGCCATTGAAAATTCCGAAAAAGTAATTGCAGCTGTGGAATCGCAGCTGGCAACGCTGGAAAATAAATTCGGATATGATTTTACTTCCCAAATCGATTTTAACGAAGTATCCAAATGGTTTTCACAAAACCTTTCCGGGCTTGCAGGAGGAACCTTTAATATGTTTATCGCTGTAGGTATTATGTATTTTATACTTTTCTATATGTTGACCAATCGCCGTGAGTTAAGGGAGTCATTGTTTGAATATATTCCCATAAATAAGGATAACCTTAAAATAATTGGTCAGGAAATTAGGGCTATGGTACGTTCCAATGCCTTGGGTATCCCACTTGTTGCTTTGGCACAGGGTATAATTGCCCTTATTGGTTTTTTATTGTTCGGCATTAATTCGCCTTTTTTTTGGGCGGTTATAGTTACCATTGGTTCTATGGTACCCTTTATTGGGGCAATGTTAGGGATAATTCCGGTATTTATTCTTTCATTGTCATCTGGCAATAGTTTTGATGCCTGGGGCATACTGTTATATGGTTTAATCGTAGTTGGGTCTACTGATAATCTATTCCGACTCTATGTACTTAAAAAGTTGGATAACGTACATCCTTTGATTACGTTGATTGGGGTAATTGTTGGGGTACCTATCTTTGGATTTATCGGCCTCATATTTGGCCCTTTACTAATAAGCCTTTTTCTAATAGTCGTAAGAATGTATAAAAAGGAATACACCAAAGACAATAAGGATAGACTTTAATTCCCGTTGTAATCCCCGATACTTTGGAACAGTAGCACGTTTTCTCTTTTCAGTTATTTGCATGGTGTTAGCCGTTAAACCGTGCCCGCCCAAATAATATTGCAAAATTCCCTTTAAGTACTATTTTTTACGTTTTATTGGATATAGATCTTCCCTAAAAAAAGCAACCCCTACCAATGGTAGGGGTTGTTGTAATAAAAATTAAACCGTGGTCGCGACATTACATATTGTCGATCTCTTCTTTTAATTGCTCTTTTGCCTTTCCGGTTTTTTCTTGTAAACGGCCTAAGAATTCGTCAAACTTACCTTCTGAATAAGTTAGGTCATTATCGGTAAGATCACCGTACTTTTGTTTGAATTTACCTTTGACTTGTTTCCATTTTCCTTCCAATTGATCACTGTTCATAGTCTTATTTATTTTAAGGTCTGCACTTATGGGCAGACAGGTTAATAATTTATCTTGTTTAAAATTAGACCTAAATACCAAAAGGCGATAATTCAAAAGATTCCATTTTTGATCCATTTAATGGGAAAGGAAAAGTTTATGATTTCTTTAATAAAACGATAGGGCTTTTTACGTTTTAAGTCCTGTTAAAAAGGATATCCGATAGCAAAATTGAAGATGAGATTATTGCTGCCGCCATCAAAGAATGGGGTCCTGATACGATCCCCCTCCGGTAAGTAAGGGACTTGCAGGGGTGAAGCAAGATCAAATCGTATTACAAAACTTTGAATATCTATCCTAAGGCCCAATCCTAAGCCAATGCCCAATTCTTCGGCCCAATTGGAACCAAATTTTCCCTTGTTGAGCAATTCTTCATTAAATTCTCGACTGGCTACCGGTTCATCATCGGAAACCTCTATATCATTGGTCAACCATACGTTCCCGGCATCGGCGAAAACGGCGCCCTTTAGGTAAGACCATATGGGGAATCTATATTCCAAATTACCTTCCAATCTCAGATTTCCGGATTGGTCAAAAAATGAAGATGTGCCATTTTCCGTAGAACTGAATGTTCCTGGTCCCAACGATCTAGTTTTAAAGGCCCTAACACTATAGGGACCTCCAGAAAAAAATTGTTTCACAAAGGGTAGGGTAGTGGAGTTGCCATAGGGTATGCCCCATCCTGCGTAAAGTCTGCTCACTAGGGTCTGTTCCTTTCCCCATTTTATATAATATCGAAAATCTACATCGGCCTTGGCATATTGGGCATATTCCAATCCAAAAACTGTGTTGTCGGACCCACCTATAAGATGTAAGGTATTACCAGCAATATCTAAACTTGTTGAAATGAATATTGGGTGTTTTTTATTTACATCTACCAGTTCGTTATAAGTAAAAGTATAGTTGAGTCCAGCTATGAACTGCTGGTCGAAACTTTGTTTCAAAAATGGATTTTTTTCCAAAATTGCCGTAAATTCTTCAGTGGTATTGGACAGTTTTACGTAATTGATGCTAATGGGATTAAGCTCATGGTATGCAAACCTATTGGCATTCCAGGTATACCCAAAGGCAGTGTTGAACGAACTTAGGGTATAAAGTTTGGAGCGCTTTAAGAAATCGGTTCCCAGGCTAATTTTGGTCTTGGGTACGGCATATTTAAATTTCTTGGGAGAAAAGGGAAGGAGTCTAGGAATGATCAGATCTGTTTTAAGGCCTCCTGCTATACTACTAAGGCCTGTGTTCTTTCCTCCTGAAAGCTGTGTCTCATAGGCGAAGTTTCCGGTTAAGCTAAAGGTCTCGCCCCCCTTAAACAAATTTCGGTTATTGTAGGTGATGGCTACGCCCGGACCGGCAAAGCCATTGGATTTGGTTACGGCCTGCAATTCTGCACGCACCGACCTCTTGGTCAGGGGCGAAAGGTATATGTCTGCGGACAATGATCCTACACTATCCGTGGCGGAACTATCATTTTCATTGAATCTAATGTTAACGTATTTATAGGTGCCTAAGGATGATAGGCGATTGCTGGTCCGGCGGGCCATTCTTGAATTATATTTTTGACCAAGTCCGAACAGGATGTAAGGCTCGAGTTTTTTTGGTTTAAAAAATTCTTCTTTCTGAAAAAAACTTATACCGTTGATCAATGTGGCCCTTGAGGGTGTTAAGGTGTCTGTTTCTATGGAAAAGTTGGGGAATACAGAAATGGAATCGATGGTATAGGGGATAAGGGACTTTTTGGGAACATTTTTTTTAAGTCTCAAAAAAAGATCAAATTTCTTGTTGTCATAGCGATTGGTATCGACTTCAAAAATTAAAAAATCAGGATTAAAATTGTAATATCCCTTTTGTTTTAGTTCCTGGTCTATGCGTTCCCGCTCGTATTTCATCAGTTCCAGATCGAATCTTTGTCCTAGCCTTATTTCTGTTTGGGATAGAGCCTTGGATATATCCTTGTAAATTGGCAATGAATCTTTATCCAACTTAAATTGTTCAAGGGTATATGGCTGTTTTATTTCTGCATGGAACCTTAGTGCCGCATGTTTTTGGGTACTGTCTATTTTGGACGATACTTTGCTGTAAAAAAATCCACGATTGTCCAAGCGGTTCAGC
Organism: Arenibacter flavimaris; assembly: GCF_030291335.1. NCBI lineage: Bacteria > Pseudomonadati > Bacteroidota > Flavobacteriia > Flavobacteriales > Flavobacteriaceae > Arenibacter > Arenibacter flavimaris. Next base: position 54,682 of record NZ_JASWIM010000024.1, on the reverse strand, counting down.
ATGAGTTGCTCTATACGTTGTGGATTTACATCCGATAAATATACCGGTTCTTCCCCCAGTTTTTTATTGAGCCATCTGTTTAAAAAACCAGGGTTCTTCTGCTGGGCTTTGTAATGGAAGTACAAGCCTGGTCTTATCCCCAGAATTTTGGAATTTGGTTCGGGTTCCAGAAGCGTATGCAGTTCCTGGGAAACTTTTTTGGTATTTCCTATTTCTCTATCGGATTCAATGTTGATCTCGGAACCGGTATATAAGGTTTCCCCATAGGGGATAAATTTACTTACACCACAGGAAAATAAATTTCCTATAATTAGCAAAATCAGCGCATAGCGATATGTGTTGGATGCTTTCAAAATTCTATTCTTTTTTTTGATCCCCCTTCTCCGTTCCATTTATTGTATCCGTTTCTTTCAGGGGGTTGAATAATTGACTAAACTTATTGAATTCCCTGTTGAAAATCAGGGCTATTCCTGTGACGATCAATTGGCCGTCTATGATATTTTCATACTCGTTCTTTCTGAAACCCCTTAGTCTATAGCGGCCATCTTTGGTAAGTAAATACTCTAGACTTACGTTGCCGATAATTGGAGTTTCATCTTGGCCGGATTGCGCACTTCCTTCCACATCCACAGCACTGCCTGCTGTTACCACCAATCTGTCATCGAACAATTTTTTCTTGGCATTGATGTTCAATTGGGTGCGGTCCTGTGGACTTTCGCCCTGGTAATCCGTAAAACTGTCCAGGTCAAAATCCACTTCAAATCCCGATTTGCCAAATACCTTATCGGAAAAGGCATTGATCTCTCCGGATAGCACTTTGTTTACATTGTCCCTGGCAATGGCTGCCGTACCTCCCGTACTTCCGTCACTTCCTGAATCTGGATAAAATCTATTAAGGGCCAATAAGGAGAACACTTGTTTGTTCAACTCGGCTTCTTGTTGATTTAATTGTTGCACCCTACCGTAAACAGCTCCTCCAAGCGACCCTTGTTCATCTTCTGGCATATCCAATCTAAAGGATAACTTTGGTTTCAATAGTTCACCGTCAACATTAAGGTAAACCAAAAAGGGCAGTACTTGTCTGTATTTATTGGTTACGCTTATATCTTCGCCAGAAGTAATGGACGACATGAGTGGTGTTGCGGAAGTTTCCACCTGATACACTGCGGTAACCTTCAGTTTGGCATCGGTGGGGTCGCCCTGCCATGTAATGGTACTACCGGGGTTGATTTCAAATCTTCGCTTTACCAGATTGTACAAAGAAGTTTCGTAATGCCCGGAATTTAGTTCGTACCTGCCCGTAAGGTTCGTTAATCCGTTGGGTTCCATATTAAGGTTTAAGGTAGCATTTCCAGAAACCCTTAGGTTATCTCCGGTACGTTCATCAATTATAATGTTAAAATCTGAATCGTCCGCGATTTCCAATATAACATTGACATCCATTCCCGAAAAAAAGGCTGGAGTTTCTTCTTGCTCATTTCTGGTAAGGATGGCATTGGGATTTTCACGGTTTACAAAAAGTACCACCCCTTCGCGTTCTTGCACATCCAACTGGATTTTAGGAACTACATAGGTAATATCGGTTATTTTTCGGACACGGATCCGCCCTTCTATTACCGGGAGTTTTAAATAGCCTTTAACGTTTAGGTCCAAATCAAAGCTAGACTTTCCATAAAACAATTCGTTGTCTTCCTTTGTGGAGTTAAGGGCTTGAAATTGTTCGGCATTCAGGGTGAGATCAAATTTTGGGTTAGTTAATTCTTCGGTGCCAATGGAACCATTCATTGTAAAGTTACTGCCATTGGCGTCTGTAATCTGAAAGTTGTCCAAATAAACCCCTTCATTATCCATTGTAAGGGTTTCATCGGAAATCTTAAAAACAGAATTTAAACTCGACACATTAAAATCGGTGTTTTGAAAAGTAACGGAACCTGAATAAATAGGGGAAGTCGTCGTCCCTGAAACATCAATATTACCAGAAAGTGTTCCATGGGAGTCTTTCAACCCTCCTCGCGAGAATTTTTCTATAAATTGGAGGTCTATCTTATTGAGATCCAGGTCCAAATTTAATTGGGCGCCAGTTTTGGAGGCAGCATAATCCCCGTTAAGATCTATATCCGCGCCCCCACCTTTTAAGGCGAGATTAAAATCGTAGGTTCCATTTAATTTGGAATTGGCATTTAATCTAAGATTGCCCAGTGTATGTTCCAAAATTTCCAGATCGTTTATATTGAAATCTGCCACAATACCAGTGGCACCAAATAGGTTTTCAATGGTAAAATCCCCATTTACTATACCTGATGCCAAGGGCCTTTCGGGGTTTAGCATCGCTATAAAGGTCTGTAGCTTAAATTGTTCGAAGCTTAGGGTGATAGGCTGTGCCTCCGTTTCAGGAAGTCCACTTGCAAAACTCAGTTTTTGTGAATTTCTTTTCAATATTACATTGTTGAATTCCAAATGGTTTTCTGAAAATGATATACTGTTGTCCTCTGGAACACTCCATTTCGATTTGTTGAATATTAGTGAGGTGGGATTTATATGGAGTAGGGTGGTGTCCTTGGCAAGGGACATTTCCGAGGCCAAGTACGTTATTTTTTCTGCTCCGTCATAAGAACTAAATTCTAGTAATAATTGCCTATTGTACAACCTTCCTTCCAAAGTTGTTCTTCCAAGGTCTACGGGATCGGCCAGTAGTTTGGCCAGACCAGTTTTAAAACTCAGATTGGTTGCATCGCCATTTATGGAAAAGCTTAAACTGTCCAGGGCAATACCTTTATATCTGGCATAGGGTATTTGTATGTCCGACACCAAGCTGCGATTGGCAGCATCAAAATTGGCCTGTGCGCTTACGGAGTCCAATTGTTCCAAATCCCTTAAAAATATTTTAGTTAGAATGGAATTCGGAATTAATTTCAAATCCATTTTTAGTTTTAGGGAGTCGATAGGGGAGGTAGGCACTATCGAATCCCGAAAATAATTTTTAAAATATTGTTGTAAAGAAGAGTTTATGCTTTGGGGAGAACCGTTGGAAAATAAATTTCCTGTTAGAAAATCACTGATAATGGCAACCTCCGTATTAAGGGTATCGATTTTGGATTTAATTTCCACTTCACCCAGTTGGTATTGTTGGCCGTCATATACGGCCAACCCATTTTTCACGGATGCATTCAATACAAAGTCTTTTGGATTGCCTGTATACTGTGCTTCCACATCCAGCCCAGCCTTAATATTCTCCGAAGTAATGCCCAAGGCCTGAAGGTCGGCACCAATAACATTTAGATGCAGGCCATATTTTGACTTGGAAGAATCCAGGCTTACCCTTGTTTGGGAAGTGAAATTTAGATTGTCATCTTTAAAATTGAGATTTATGTTGCCTTTTCCGTTACGGATTTTTCCATTTAATTCCAGATCGGAAAAATCATAATTCTTGTAGGTAAGTTGGTCGAATTTGGACCCAACCTCGGCATTCATGGTATTTAAACTGCTTCCACTTCCGCTTGCATTAATCCTAAAAGTCATGGTGCCCAGTTGATCATCGTTTAGCAACTTGCCCAACTGCAGTTCGCTTACCTGAAGGTCGCCATTGAAATTTATTGCTTCCAAATTGGTATAGTTGCCCGTGATGTGGGCAGTACCTTCAGGGATTTTTGCGAATAGCTCCCCTGAGATGTTTTTTAAACTGCCCTGCACTTTGGCCTCTACCACCATGGTAAGCGGTAGGGAAATGTCCAGGTCTTTTGCGGGCATAAACAACTGTAGATCTTCTTTTGTGGAGCTAACTCTTACCGTTGCAAAATCATAAGAAAGTGAATCGGGCTCTGTAGCCCATAATAGTTGGCCTTTACCTATCACGGCAGTGTTGTTCCAATTTAAATTTAAAGTAGACAGTGTCAAATCATTAAGTGTGCCCTTTAGACTTAAATTTCCTGTAACGGGATGTTGTTGGCCAATGGTAAAATATTCATTTTCCGCTAGGGTAGGTTTAAAATATAGGGCGTCTTTAAGTGCCAGTTTCATCTCCCTCAATTGCAGGTCCACCTTTGTATCCCCAGGGTAGTCTATCAGTTGCTGTATGGAAGGATATCCCAATGCAAAGTCTCCATTTATGGAACTTGAAGCGGTCTGCATTTTTAACCCGGCAATGGAGGCCGTGGTTCCGTTTAAACGGGCGGCCATGCTCATGTGGTTTAATGTAAAGCCACTTTTTTCCACGAATGAAAACTGGACTAGGTTTAGGTTGATATTTTTGGGTTGATAGTACAGGTCCGAGGCGTTCAAAGTAAGTTTGGATAACCCTAGATTGTTAGGGTTGAAGTGTTCTGCCTCAGATGATCCGTTATTAAGTTGATATTGGATCGAATTATTTTCGAGGGCAATTTTATCTGCCACCAATGAGAAATCGGGCCACGAAAAGTTTGGCTTTTGGGGTGTGGGTGTTGAAGCATGTGTCACCCCCGTATCATCTCTTAAGAGTTGCAGGGAGATGTCCGAGTTTTTTAGGGAGAGGAATTTTATGTCCATCTCATTTTCTGCCAGATGGGCTTTGGGGAGGTCTAGTTTAAACTCCCCTAATTTTATTGCCGCCACTACATTATCAGGAATGGATTGGTAATCTATCAGAATATTGTTGAAATTAAGGTCGTTGATCAACAAGAAAGGAAGTTTGCTGTCCGGGTTGTCCTTGGATACCAACGGTTTGCCTTGTATATACTGGATCTGGGTATCCGAAAATGCCACTTCGTCCAGCTCGTAATGCATAGATTCAAAATTGACCTTGTTGGCTTTCAAATAGAATGTACCCAAGGCAAGCTTGGCCTCCAAGCCCGATACCTTATCGTTATAGGATATTTGAAAGTTGGAAAAATCGAGAGTGCCAATTTTTAGCTTCATTGCTGCTGTGTCCGACTGTTGGGGAACGGTATCTTTAGGTGCCAAGGCATCTATTAGAAATTGGTAATTGAATTTCCCCGAACCTGAATTGCGTTTAATTTGAGCGCGTAAACCTTGCCATTTCAGGGACTTTAAATTCAACTCATTACGGAATAGCAGAGCGCTAAGAGGCACATTGGCCTCAATGGATTTGGAGTACAACAAGGTATCCCCTTTTTTATCTTCCAGATACAAACCTTCCAATAGGGCATTCCCTGAAAAAGTTATAAAAAGTTGATCTATTTCAACTTTGGTATTGGTCTTGTTGGATATGTAATCTGTTGCTTTGTTTACAATTAAATTCTGGGCCCATGGGCTTCTAATGATAAGTACCAAACCGATAAAAAGCAAGGCAAGTACCAAAACAACTTTGGCGCCCCTTTTTATAAATCGATATTTTGACCTGGTTAGTTTCATATTTCGTAGACCAAAGATCATCATTAGTGGAATAGAAAATGCGCTTTTACGAATCTTATGCTAACTTATTAAATAAAATATACGGGCAAATGATAATTGCTCCATTTTATTGGACCATTTTGGGCAAGTTTGGACCTGATTGGGCTATTGGAGAGGTGGGATCCCGGTTTGGATAGGGGCGTTATGGGTTATTGGGGCAAGATTGAAATTTTTTGAGCCTAGGATTATTAGGAAAAGGACCTATTCTTGTAAATAAAATGTATGTAAAGGAATTATAAAATATATTTGCGGGTAGGGAGCGGTAGCCTTGGGGAGCTGAGGACAATGGAGGATAAAATAATATAAATTATATAAGGAAGTGTAATCAAATGGCATCAGGATTTTTTGCTTTATTGGATGATATCGCCAGTTTAATGGACGATGTAGGGGCTATGAGTAAAATAGCCGGTAAGAAAACAGCTGGTATTTTGGGCGATGATTTGGCCGTAAATGCCGAAAAGGCTTCCGGTTTTATTTCTTCCCGGGAAATACCTGTGTTGTGGGCCATTACAAAGGGATCATTGCTGAACAAATTGATTATATTGCCCTTCGCCTTTCTGCTAAGTGCCTTTTTTCCATTGGCAATCACGGTAATTTTGGTGTTAGGTGGATTTTATCTGGCATATGAAGGGGCGGAGAAAAATTACCATTTTCTAGTACCCCACCACAAGCCAAAAGCAGGGAAGGTACAAACCCATTTGAACAAAGCGGAGATTTTACTCTTGGAGAAGGAAAAAATAAAATCGGCCATTATTACCGATTTTATTCTCTCAGTGGAAATAGTAATCATTGCTCTTGGAACAGTAGTTGAACAGTCTATTTGGACACAAGTAATAGTTGTTTCCATAATTGCATTGGTGGCAACGGCCGGGGTTTATGGTATAGTGGCGTTGATTGTAAGGATGGACGATCTGGGCCTTAAACTTATTGCCCTTAATGGCAGGAAGCGCAGTATATCCGATGCCATAGGGCAGTTTCTAGTGGCAGCCTTGCCGGTCGTTATTAAAAGTTTATCGGTAATAGGGACTATTGCCCTGGTGTTGGTGTCCGGGGGGATTTTTGTACATAACCTGGATTTTCTTCATCATTGGTTAGAGGCATTGCCGGCAATATTGGGGGAATTTTTAGCCGGTCTGGTTATAGGTTTACTTTGTTTATTGATTGTTATGGTATTTAAAAAGGGCTTTGCCAAGATATGGCCCAAACGGGATACCGACCAAAAATGAACAGGTGAAGGGATTCCTTTTAAAATTGGGAAAAAGCCATTTTGGTGATTCTTATTTACTCCATATTTGATTGCAACGCTAAGTTTTTTCTTAGCTCCATGTCCGATACCCATTGAAAATTAATTGGATACCATTGGTCTTTGAGGATGGACCCATTTGATGATTCAACCCTATTTCTTTTTATAAAAACCTGATTGTCCTCGGAGAATACGTGTTGGGTCTCAATAACATCGTGGCAAATGCTGCAAAGGGTATTGGTTCTATTTTTCATATTAAAGATTTTGTTTATATCTGTTCCTGCCCATGTTGAAAATACCTACTTTAACACCTATCCCTGCTGAGAAGCCATTTATTCGCTTAATGGGGTCAAAGTTATTCGTGTCGTTTACACTACTGGAAAACCGGTACTTTACTCCAGCCTCCAATTGTAAATATCTGGAAATATTGAATAAGGCGTTTATCCCAGGTTCAACTATAAATAAGGCCTGTGCATTATCTTCAAATTCCTGTTCGTCAAAATCATGATCATTGTAGTTGTCATCTATGTAACCCATGCCTCCCGCTCCTATTAGCACTGGAAATGATAGGTTTACCAAAGACTTGCTAAAAAAGATAGGTTCTAAATGTAGGCCTCCATAGGCCCCGATTAGATCTTCATCATAACTGGATATGCCCCTGTAAATGTTTTGATCCGAATAGAAGAAAGTACCTACAAAACCTATTTCAAATTGTTGGTTGGCCACGTATGCCACCTTTAAACTGGTAAAGAAGGTGTCCTTATCCTCAATCTCCCCATAGTGGGTAGTTAAGCCTAGGTAGACCCCATGTACTACATTGTTTCGATCGTTAAATTCTACATAATCGCCAGTAATATCCTGGGCAAAAGTGGGAAGAATGAATCCCAATAAAAAGGGAAGTAAAATGGCTGTGTTTAATTTCATGCTCTTTGATTTTTGATTGATGATGTTATAGTAGACAACAAACTCTTTAAAAAGTTGCATTTTTTTTACATTTTTTTTTAAATAAATTAAAGCTCCTTTAAAAGTATTACCCCTTTTTCTCCAGTAATGGTAATCGAACCCTGTTTGGATTTGCCGTAAGTAGCCTTAATATCGCGTATTCTTTTTCCCTTATCGATCATATGGGTTTCCACATTTTCGAAGGTTTTTGGAAGCCGCAACAACCCTTCTTCCAAGGTTGCATTAAATCTAAAGGAGAATTCCTGAACATTGAGAACAATTTCCGACGACTGTTGCTGAATGTTGATTTTGGCATCGGCACTGTGAATGGTCAATACTTTAAATTCCGCAATTTTCATTACCAAATCAATTTCATCATCAACATTGGCCAACTGCAAGTTGGTAAATTCGAGTTCACCGTGTATGGATTCAACTTCGTTGATGGTAATTTCATCTTTGCTGGAATAGATTTCCAAGGAGGAAATTTCATCCAAATCCATTACCGAACCACTACTTGTCAATCTTAAGTCTTTGGATTTGCCAAGTGATAAATTCCCGTTTTTTATATTTATACTGCCATAGTTTATATTCTTAGCCTTTAGTTTACCGTATTTTAAGGTGATGTCAGCGTTTTTTAGATTCTTATTGACCCATATATCGCCATGTTGAACGTCTATTCTCAATTTACCTGTCCAATCCTCCAAAATTACATCGCCGAACTTATTATTGATATCCACCACGGCATTGGACGGTAAATAAATGGAATAATTTATCTGTATATTACTTCGGTCGAAGTCGAACGGATTTGCTTTGCTGAAATACTCGGCTAAAAAGCCTTTGTTTTTTTCTGCAATTTCCGAGCTTATAGTCACAAAATCGGTCATGGATTTAATCCTAGGTTCTATCCTATCCAATAGGTTTTGTGCGTTCTCCTTTTTTTTGTGGCTGGTTATTACATCTACAGTAATGGAAATGTTGTTCTTGGACCACCCATGGATGGTTATGTTGCCGTATTTGTTGTCTACTTGGAGTTCTCCTGCATTGGTCATTTCAAAAGTCTCCGATATGGTTTTAGACACTTGTTCCTGAGCTAGCATCAAATTGGTTATTAGGACCATGGCTAGGCACAATAGCGAATTTTTATAAGGTGTATCCATAATCGTCATTTATCATTTTTGAATCATTTATTTGCTTCAATAGGTTTTCTATGAGTTCAATCCTTTTTTTATAATTGCCAATAATAGCTTCCAGGACCCGTTCATTGCCCAGATTTTTTTCCATTTCCAATTTTAAAACTCCGTATTCTTCATCCAATTCATCCATAAACGATAGAAATTCATCTTTGTCCTCCTGTGATAAGTCGGGATGATTCTTTACCAATTGTACCTGGTGTTGTACCAAGTTGCTATAATGCATGTCAATGTCCAGCAGTTCTTGGGAGACTACCCCGTTCTGCCTGTTGGACTGGTATCCGCCATATACGGTAATCCCGATTAGGGAAGTCAAAAGCAGGACCAATACAATACTGGCCGCCACACGCAATAAAGGGGATTTCCATAACGGAACTACCTTTGGCTTGGAATTGTCCAGTTCCGATTCTATATTGGCCCACATTTTGGATCTATCCGCCTTGTGTTCATCGAACAATGCCTTGTTGTCCCTTATATGTTTTTCAAAATAATCCATTATATTTCTTTTATAATTTCAAGTAACTTTTTCTTTGCCCTGTGGTACTGGGATTTGGAGGTGGATTTTGATATTTCCAAAATTTCCCCTATCTCCTCGTGGTCGTACCCTTCTATCAAGTATAGATGTATAATCTGCTGGTAACCGGGCGGCAGCTTTTTTATCCCTCTTTTTACCTTTTCTATATCAATGTCCTCTATATTTTCAATAGGTTCTTCAGTGAGATGATATTCATGGTCAATAATCGGCACTAAAGAAATTCGCTTTAGTTTTAGATGGTTGATACTTTTATTGATTACAATTCTTTTTAGCCAAGAACCAAAAGTGCTCTCATACCTAAAATTCCCCAAATTTTTAAATGCTTCCACAAAACTGTCCTGTACGGTATCTTCAGCATCCTCCTTACTGCACAACATCCTCATACTAACATTGTACATAGCATCTACATACTGTTCATACAATTGAAACTGTGAGTTTCGGTCGCCCAACTTGCTTTTTTCAACAAGTTCCTGGTGTGTAAAACGGATATTGGTTTTCAACTAAAAAAATGGTTTTAACGGTCCAATCAGGGGAAATTTCAAAATAATAGACAAGCAATGGTTGAAAAAGTTGCATCAAATGGAAACTTTTTTTTGTAGAATTTAATTCCACTCATAATCCTACACTGTAAAAGCCCCTAAATAGCGCCCTTTTCCAAAGAATAAAGACAGCAGTCGAAATTTGACCTAATTTTTTTGGGGAAGATATGCAACCTTTACTTTTTTAGAATGTCAATAGGCTATATAATAATCATGAATATCAAAAATTGAAATCAAAAAATTACCGAAGAAAAGAGATATCCCCCATTGAGCAGGGCAGAACCTTAGATGTTGGTTGGTTAATATCGGATAGTGGTGTTGCCAAACCCATTAATAATCATAGGAAGGAAATAAGGCATCTACATACGGGTAAAGGAAATACGTATGGCGGCCGGGGTGCAACATTGTCAATTTTCAATATAGTTGCCTGTTATGATATCAAACCCTAAGAAAATACTGAATAAGGTTCGGATTTTCAATCCAGAACGTTTGAAAGGAAATGAATGCGCAATTTTGCCAGGAAAATAACCAATGAATTATGGCAGTACCCATTGGAACCATTAGTTAAAAAAGGTAGCCTTGCCGGCACAAGCACATGGGCATATGCCTTGTTGGTATTTTGGAATAATGACAAACATAATTAGTAATCCCTTTAATCATAAAGAAAAATAGATGTAGCAAAAATTATCAAGTATTCAGCAGAGGTACCAAACACCTTGGGAGGTTTATTCATCAATCAAAACTAAAAGGTAACGGCAAAAGGCTGTCTTAGGTACATAAAAAAAAACGAACAATCAATAATGAAATATTCAACAAACAAAGAATGAAAAATATTTTTTTAGCATTTATGTTATTCACGGCCATAATATCCGCTCAGGAAAAGTATACCGTAAGCGGAACCATTATGGATAGTAGCAATGGGGAAACCCTCTTTGGGGCCTCGGTCTTTTTGGAAGGGACCACCATTGGTGTCACTACCAATGAATACGGTTTTTACTCTATCACCGCTCCAAAAGGGAATTACAATATTATTATTTCCTATATCGGATTTACTGAATTAAAAAAGGAGTTAACCTTAGATCGGGATCATAAAATTGATTTTGAAATCATGGAGTTTTCCACCCAATTGGACGAAATTGTGTTGACTGCCGAGGAACCGGAACGTGCCATCCTTAGAAAACCGGAGATGAGCGTTTCCAAACTAAACATTAATACAGTGAAACAGATGCCAGTGGTATTGGGGGAATTGGATATTATAAAATCTCTTCAAATGCTTCCAGGAGTCACCAATAATGGAGAGGGTTCCAGTGGGTTTCATGTTAGAGGTGGTGCGGCCGACCAAAATTTGGTACTGCTGGACGAGGCCATTATTTACAATACCTCCCATTTGTTAGGTTTCTTTTCGGTCTTTAATGCAGATGCCATCAAGGATATTAAATTGTACAAGGGTGGAATTCCGGCACGATTTGGAGGAAGAACCTCTTCAGTTCTGGATGTACGCCAGAAGGATGGGAATAGCAAAAATTTCGCCATGACCGGAGGACTCGGAATAATCTCTAGCAGATTGGCACTTGAGGGCCCTATGTTCAAGGAAAAAGGATCTTTCTTGATTGCGGGAAGAGGATCATATGCCCATTTGCTACTGAAGGCTGCAGGAGAGGATAACAGCGCAAATTTTTATGATTTGAATCTTAAGACCAATTACAACCTAAATGGGAGCAACCAGCTCTTTCTTTCCGGATATTTTGGAAGGGACGCCTTTGAACTCGGGGAAAGCTTTAACAGCAGCTATGGAAACTTGTCGGGGAATTTGCGCTGGAACCATATTTTTAATGATAGATTGTTCTCCAACCTATCATTGATCTATAGCAAGTACGATTATGACTTGGGTATTGTTATTGAAGAGTTCGATTGGATTTCTTCCATAAACAACTACAATATAAAATATGATTTAAAGTATTATACCAGTGAAAAATTTAAACTGGATTTTGGCGCAAGTGGTATTTATTACGATTTTGATCCAGGGCAAATTAGACCTACTTCCGAAACCTCCGAAATCAATCCTCTATCCCTAGACCGGAAAAAGGCTTTTGAAAGTGCATTGTACATTAACGCGGAACAGAAGCTGACCGATAGGCTAACGGTACAGTACGGTCTTCGATATAGCACTTTTAGTCGTATGGGAGGACAGGCCATGACCGATTATGTAGATGACAAACCAGTGGTGTATAACCCGCTATTGGGTATTTACGTAAGAGGCACTGCAGTAGGTGAGACCCCCTATGGGAAAAGTGAAACTATTAAGACTTTTGGAAATTTTGAACCTAGGGTTTCCCTGGCGTATCAGTTGAACGATTTATCTTCCATAAAAGCAGGCTATTCCAGGGCAGCACAATATATTCATTTATTGTCCAATACCACTTCGGTTACACCTCTGGATGTTTGGACACCCAGTGGGGAATTTGTAAAACCACAACTTTCCGATCAATTTGCCTTGGGCTATTTTAGAAATTTCTACGATAAAATGTATTCCCTGGAGGTGGAAGCCTACTACAAGACTACGGATAACAGGATAGATTATATAGACGGATCTGACCTCATAGGAACCAACAATATTGAAACAGAAATTTTGAACGGGGAATCCAGAGCTTATGGGTTGGAATTTTTGGCTAGGAAAAATGAAGGTAAATTTACGGGATGGTTTTCCTATACCTTGGCCAAATCCGAACAGCGAACTCCTGGCGGCAATGCGGGAGGCTTGGGAATCAATGATGGGAAGTGGTACAATACCGCTTATGACAGGACCCATGATTTTTCTTTGACCGGCGCCTATGAATTAAATGGGAAATGGTCGTTCGGTACCAATTTGGTCTTTCAGACAGGTAGGCCGGTTACCTATCCAAATGGTCAGTATACTTACGAAGACCTTTCCATTGCCAGTTACTCGGACCGAAATTCCGACCGCTTGCCAGCTTATCATAGATTGGATATTTCCGCTACTTATAAACCCAATAGAAAGCCAAATAATAGATGGAAAGGGGAGTGGGTCTTGGGATTGTACAATGTATATAATCACAAAAATGCAGCTTCCATCTCTTTTGGGCAGAATGTGGATACAGGAGCCAACGAAGCCACCAGAACGGCCATTTTCGGCATTGTGCCATCAGTAACATATAACTTTAAATTTTAATAGAAAATGAAGACATATATAACGCTTGCAATTATTTCCATTCTTATAAGCTTTAGCTCATGTACCGATGTAATAGATGTTGAGGTGCAAACGGCTCCGTCTCGATTAACGATCGAAGCTTCCCTGGATTGGGAAAAGGGAACTTTGGGGAACGAACAAACAATTAAGCTTAGTACTTCTACCCCCTATTTTGGAGACCATAGCAATTCTGGTGTAACGGGTGCCTCCGTAATCGTCACCAACAAAGATAATGGGGCAACATATGTATTTGATGACCAGAACAACGGGGAATATACCACTACGTCATTTGTACCGGTTTTAAACGGGACTTATACCTTGGAAGTTATTTATAATAGTGAAACCTATACGGCCACGGAAAAATTAACTTCGGTAGTAGATATTTCAGACCTCACCCAGTCGCGAAAAAAAGGTTTCAATGATGAAGATCTTGAAGTGAACGTTATTTTTACAGATCCCGAGGAGGAAGAAAATTATTACCTTTTCAAGTTTAAGGAACGGGGAGATCTTTTGCCTTATTTGGAAGATGCTGATGACGAATTTGTCAACGGAAACGAAATTAGTTGGTATTTTGAAAAGGAGGAAGATGATAGCACTGATAAAATAGAGGCATTTGTTCCAGGTGATATTATCGATATTGAGTTTTATGGCATTTCGGAACAATATTCCAATTTTATAAGGATACTTATTGAACAATCCGGGGGGACTGGCCTTTTTAGTTCCACTCCCGTTCCCCTAAAGGGAAATTGTATCAATGTTGACAATCCGGAAAATTATGCATACGGATATTTTAGGCTTACCGAGATGGTGAAAAAAAGTTATACCTTTCAATAACTTTGGCCAATTTTACAACAAGATGATAAAAGCAATAATTTTTGATCTGGATGGAACCTTGGTGCATACCGAATTATTAAAAGCGGAATCTTATGCCCAGGCCATTCAGATTTTGACCAATGGCTCGGTAACACACAAAATGGTAGTGGACAGTTTCGGGCAGTATGTGGGACTTCCCAGGGCTGGAGTTGTGAACGGGCTCTTTGAGGAATACAAGAGCCCATTATTGGAACATTTGAATGGTCTTGATAATGAAACTGTAAAAGAGAGGATTATAAGTGGCAGACTTGCCATATACCATGAAATGTTAAACGATAAAAAACTCTTGTCCAGTCATTTTTGCAAATATAACCTGGAGTTGCTGCATAGGGTTCACAATGATAATTTTAGAACGGTCGTTGCTACCATGTCCCATTTCCGTGAGGCCGAAAAGGTAATTGGGGCCATGGGAATCCATGGAAAACTGGACATTGTCCTTACGAGCGATGATATTGTGCACGGAAAGCCGCATCCAGAGATTTATCTCAAAGTTAAAGAATTGCTCAAAATTGAATTCCATGAATGTTTGGTTATTGAAGATTCGTTAAATGGAATAAAAGCAGGTCTTGCTGCCGGGATGCACGTTTTTGCCGTAACCAACCACATTACCAGAAGCCAAGTGCATTCTGCAAATATACTTGCCCCGCCTTTTATTATAGACGACCCCAAGGAACTTATCAATAAGGTTTACCATTTTATTGAAAAGAACAAGTAGAATGAAGGGCAAGATATTTGTAAATCCTTGAAGCAGCTAAATGGGATATAAGAATATCCTAGGGTATTATAGAACTGGATGCATGGGTTTGGTATTAAGGTTTGGGATTGTAATTTCTAAACGGAGCGGCCGGAAGGCCTTCCTTGTTGTATAAATTGGCGCCAAAAGGGTTGTCTGCCCAGGCGTATCGGACATATGTTGGGTTAGCAACCTCAATATTTTTAACAACCACCGTATTACCGACTATTTTTGCATCTGCCCAGACAAAGTTTTCATCGGGCCCTGATATTTGAAAATGTCGCAGTGCCAGGCCATCATTGGACATTAACCCACCTCCCACCTGCTTGAAATAAATTACAATTTGACTATCCTTTATTTCTGAGGATTTAAAAATAGGCCCAGAACTCACAACGTTTTCGTTGTAGGCCAGCTTTTGGGCATTCAAAGCCAATCGTTGCCCAACACTTTCTTTGTTCAATGGGTGTATATCATTCCATTCTCCTAGGTCGGTAGCAACCACCATGCCGGTATTGGCAAGTTTAAGGGTATTCAATTGCGCCTGCCTCAATTCTGCCCATTGGCTTTCCGAAGGCATCTTTGCCTCTTCCATATAATTGGCCAATTGCACATAAATAAATGGGAAATCCCCCATATTCCATCTAGCTCTCCAGTTGTTTATCAAGGCAGGAAAGGTGTGAAAATATAATTTTGGATTTTGGGTATTGGATTCTCCCTGATACCATATAGTTCCCTTAATTTTGTAATTTAATAGTGGGGCTATCATGCTGTTGAAGAGACCGGCAGGTTGCCACCTAATAAATGTTGGGTCTGGTAAAGGTTCCATAGTGGCTCCCAATTGGTATTTCCAACTGCCTTTTAAATCTATGCTGTCCTTTCCAACAGAAAGAAAATAGGGTTTATCCATGATAAAACCGCCCTTTCCCTGTTGGTTTATCAATCGTACGGTGATGGTATTTTTTCCAGGAACCAATACGTTACTGGGAATTTTATATTTTCTGGGGGGGTATTGATATCCAGTGCTGCCAATAAAAGTACCGTTCACATATACATGGTCCTGATCTACGCTTCGTCCCAGCCATAATTTTGCTTCCCTATCCACCATACTTTGGGGAATTTCAAAGGTTCTTCTAAACCAAACTACACCGTCAACATTAGGGAGACCTTGATCTTCCCAATAACCGGGAACCTGCATACTGCTCCATGTATCATCATTATAGGCCTGTAGAAACCATTCCGACCCCTTTACAAAACCTTTATCCGTTTCATTGAGTAGGGCAAACCAATTATGTTGACGCTTCTGGTCTTGCTGTTCTATATTGGAAATCAGGTCTGGATCTTTAAAGCGTTGCAGTGTGTTATAAGCGGAATCAAAAGGTTTTAAGGCGTCCTCGCTCATCCAGGCCTCAACAGGGGATCCGCCCAAAGCGGCATTGATCAGGCCTATGGGAACCTGATATTTTTCATATAGTTCCTTGGCAAAAAAGTAAGCAACTCCGGAAAACTCCATTAAATTTTCTGGGGATGCCTCCATCCAAGTTCCATTATTTAGATCTGTCTGTTCTTGGGTAAAATTATAGGTATCCGGCACCAAAAATTGCCGAATTTTGGAATTCTTGGAATTTTTTATGGCTTCGGGATAGTGGTCTTGAAGCCGTTTCATGGTCAGTTCCATATTGGATTGGCCAGAGCAGAGCCAAACTTCCCCAATGAGAATATTGTTAAGGGTAATGGTGTTTCTGTGACCTTTGAACTCCATTTTAAAGGGGCCGCCAGCCTTTTGAGCTGGAATGGTTACATGCCATTTCCCTTGGTTATCCGTTTTGGTATGGTATACCTTGTTTTTAAATTTTACGATTATTTCTTCTTCAGCTGAGGCCCAGCCCCAAATTTTAATGTCGGTCCCCCGCTGTAATACAGCACCATCACTAATTAGCTTGGGCAGTTTTATTTGGCACTGGAGCAATGGGAATTGCAGAATTAAAACCAGTAGGAAAAGTGTTTTTTTAATGTTCATTTTGTCTAGGTCTTTATTAGTGAAACTCAATTTTGAGAAGTCGGTAAGACGCACTTAAAATTGCAAGTTGAACTAATCCCACCTTTTTCGGCGGGATCTAGGTTCAATACCTCTACCCTAGGGTCGATTCCTATTATTGGGTCAGGGCCTGCCTATGTCGGCAGACAGGCCTGCCCTGAGGTTTAATACCTTTTATTGTTGCTTATTCATAATCATATAGTTCCAGGCGTTGAATGTTATAGTTTTCCTTAAAAATGCGGAGATGCCTACCTTGATGGGTCTGGTCTCCGTTCAGGTGTCGTATTATTTTCCATTTCATGTTTTCAAATACCCCTTCATCAACCTTTAGGATACCTACTTTTAAATTTGGGTCTTTAATATTTTTGAAGGTCACATAAAAACCATTTCCAGCCACATAAAACTCCTTGTTTCCCGTTTGAATGATTATGGCCCCGGCCATATCCCATGTTTCATTTTTGGCCTCGGCCTCCCAACCTAATTTATAGCTGTGATTAAAGGTAAATTCATAATTGCCCAACCTTACAATGCTCCCTATATTTTCCTTGTCCAATAATACCCCTTCCATACGGTTCAAACCTTGATTCTTTGTAATGAGGGGGGTAAGTTGGCCTATAAGGTCGTACATTCTGCCCAAGGGCTCATTATGTGGATCAACGGAAGATTCAATGGAAAAAGGGGAGAAGCCCATAGCTTGGTAATGACCAATGGCGTAGGCGGCCTTTCCCGCCACGGTATGGTCAAATTTATGTTCTGGAATAAAAAGGGGGTTGCCTTGGCGTACATAAAGGTCGTTCCAATACTTGAAATCCGGGTTGTAAAAATCCGGGGATAAAAAATCTATGGAAGGTGCGGCCGCTTTCCATACGTCCATTAAATGGGGAAGCGGACCTGCACTTGGATATTGCCCTGGTTTTTTCCCTTTTGCATTCAAGGCGGCATTTACAAACATGGGAAGCGGATAGACTTCCTTTCCGGCGGAAATGACCTCTTGGGTGAATTTGGCAAAATACCAAGCCATAAAGATTTCAGAGGTATGCTCCCCTATACCAAAAACTTCTTCCCAAGCGCCCTTGGTTCTAAAACCATTTTTACTCCAAACCTTATGAAATTCAGGGACTAGTACTTTTTTGTTTTTGGATAAATAATTTATGAATTCCTCTGGAACTTTAGTGTTATATTTTTTATTGGCCAGTGGACTATGGTCCCGAGCCGAGGGTAACATACCAATTTCATTTTCTGGTTGTACCATTATAACAGTCTGTTCTTTGCCGTCAATATCTCTTAAGTGTTGCATTAAGGTTTTGAATGCCAAGCGGTCTGCCTGTAGGTTGTTTTCGCCAAACGGTGATAATACTTCTTGGCTTATCCCATTTTGATCCTTTGCTCTGGGGTATCTTTTTTGATTGGTCTTCACCCAGGCAGGCGCGTGGCTGGACATACTGTTTTTCCATGAACCAAACCATAACAATACTATTTTGAAATTGTATTTCCTGGCCTCAAGAAGCAGGTCGTCCAATAATTTAAAGTCAAACTTTCCCTCCTCGGGCTCTATAAGTTCCCAAAAAACAGGAGCTAGTATAGTATTAAGGTTCATTGCCTTTAGTTTTGGCCAAACAGTTGCCATGTTCTCAACACTGGTAAAGGTAGAGTTGCCCAATTCACCACCTAAAATTAAATATGGTTTGTTCTTTACTATAAGTTGGGTTGCATTCCCTTGTTTTTTTAAATGAGGGATGGAATAACCTTCTGTGCCCCCTAATTGATTGGATTGGTTTTGTTGGGATAAAACAATACTGACGGATAACAGTAGTGCGCTGGTTAAAAGTGTTTTATAAATATTCATTCCTTATATTCTTTTGGGGCATGGCTAAATAATTCATTCCTTGGTCTTTCAGTCCCATTGAGGTCGGATGCCGGGGGCAAATGGAAATTTCAAGGACTGGTAATATTCCAAGCTCTTTGGTGATTTTTCAACCCCCACGGGGAGCGCTTTTTGCGAATAGGTCTGAAAATAGAGCAAGCAGGCATTACGCCACCATTTGGCCTCTTGCAACTGGATTTTCAGGAGCATTTGTACTTCTTGGAATTGTTCTTTGGTGATATAGGGCCGGGCATTGTTCCAAGTCTCGATCATTTCTTCTACTTGATCAACTCCTTCTTGATATTTTAGGGCCATGCCATCCCATAAACTATGACCATTTTTCAAGGTATGATCCCAGGGTAAGTGGTGAAACCACAACAGATATTCTTCGGGACATGTTTTGGGGTCGTTAAAGGCTTTTGCCACTTCTGGAGCATATTGCCCAGTGGCATTGCTACCACTATGGCTACGATTAAATCCGATCCCCTTTGTATCTGCCTTATGATAGTAGGTAGGGTTCCATTCGGGCCTGCTTAATTCGTGCACCCAAGGCCCTGGGCCGTAATGGTGGCCAGTATCAAAAATATGGTGTAACCCCAGTGGATTCATGTAATTCACCACCGCTTCCCTGGAGTCGAGCATCATTTTTTTTACCGGTTCAACAAAATCGGGGTCATTGGTATAGGTAGCTCTAAGCCATTCGTCCGCTATGGTCCCTGCACTGATATAGGGATCCCAAGCCAACCTTCCAAAACCATACCAATTGGCTTGGGCAAAAGGATGGCCGGTCCAGTTAAGATCGTTTCCAATATTGGAAACACCGGCCATCCCCGATATCTTATGGTGACCCAAGGAGCCATCCACAACCTTGGCCACTGTAGATCCCTTGCCTTTGCTATAGGTGTCGGAATCTAGTACTTCTTCGTACAATTTGGGCAAAAAGACCAGATGGGTACTAAAACCCAGATATTCTTGGGTTATCTGAAACTCCATCATCAATTGGGTATTGGGCATGGCGCCAAACATGGGGTGAAAGGGTTCCCGTGGCTGAAAATCAATGGCCCCATTCTTTGTTTGAATTAAAACTTTGTCGTTGAACAGACCATCTAAAGGAACGAATTCCGAGAAAGCCTGTTTGGCCCGATCTTCGGGATCGTGTTCGGAATAAACAAATGCCCTCCAAATAACAAGACCATTGTGTGGTTGTAGGGCCCTGGCCATCATATTGGCCCCGTCCACGTGGTTTCTTCCATAATTTTGTGGACCTGGCTGTCCTTCGGAATTGGCTTTCACCAAAAAACCGCCAAAATCAGGAATTAAGGAGTAGATTTCGCTGACTTTATCGTTCCACCATTCTTGGACTTTTGCGTCCAAAGGGTCGGCAGTTTTTAAGCCACCAATTTCCATAGGGGCGGAAAACCGTGCCGTGAGATAGACTTTAATGCCGTAAGGCCTAAAAACATTGGCCAAGGCACTAACTTTTTCCAGATACATAGGGGTCATGATCAGGGAGTTGGCATTGACATTGGTCAAGGAGACGGCGTTGATGCCAATGGAGGCATTTGCCCTGGCGTAATCCAAATAGCGCGGGTCCAGATACTCTGGTAATTTATGCCAATTCCATAAGGAAAAACCGGCATAGCCCCTTTCCACACTGCGGTCTAGATTGTCCCAGTGGTTGAGCATTCGCAAGTCTATCTTTGGAAACTCTAAAAGGGAAACATTGCTTAAATCTTTGTGTTGTTGCATCAAATTTAGTAGGCGAAATACACCATATAGTATTCCAATATCTTCATTGGCAGCAAGTACAATAAGTTTTTTTCCCTTATGGGTAACGGATTTTAAGACAAACCCCTCGTTGCCTACTTCATCGAGATTATCGGACAGTTTTTTCTTGAGAGTAGTATCAAGCGTAGCAGTTTTGGCTATTAGAAAGGTGTTATTTGTATGTGGGGCCTCCGTAAAATGGAGTGTGATTCCCAACATTTTTTCCAGGCCCGTGGTCATTTCTTTTTTAGCAGCTTTAAGCACCTCACTCCCATCTTCAAAATAGATGGAATTGGTCAGGTCTTTATATTCCTTTAATAGCAATGGTTTCCCAACCTTATCATATCCCAACCAAAGATGATATCCATCGGGCGATTGTGGGAAGGCACAGGCTATGAATGCCATAAAAACTATTATTGTTGGTTTTATACAGAACATTATAAAATCTTTAATTTTTACTTTTAGGTACTCTATAAAATTAATGAACAAATTAATTGACACATTAATAGTGGGAACAATTAAATTGTGTTGTGTTATCCGCCGGCAATTTTTAAAAAACAGGCATAGGGCATATTGCAGGACTTTATTCAATCAAGCCGGTTATAAACCGTATAATAAATTATCCAAATCCGGCCATTTAAAACGGCTTCTTCCAGTCAAAGGTGTTGGATTCCTAGTGAATAGAATAGCACGTATGTTGCCCATTCTAGTAATTATGGCGCATTTGAATCAGGATGCAATTTTTTCTAATTATATTGATACGTCCTAAGTGGTATAGTTGTCGCAAAGCCAGATGGGTACCTCTGGTTTTCTGACTACTTTTATGTCCATTTTGGATATTTCCATATTTTGTAAGAACCATTGTTGGTTTGGTAGATATACTATTGATACTATTTTAGAAAATTATGAAAGTTGCCCTAATTCTAAAAGTCGGCATTGTAAGTATAATGTTAACCCTAGGTAATATAAATGCCCAGAGTTATGGGGAGGATTATACTTTTGTTAATATTGAGCAGAACAATACACTACGTGCTGTCTCAAGCATAGTCCAGGATAGTTTGGGACTGATTTGGATGGGTACCAATGGCGTTGGACTAAAAAAATATAATGGTATTGAAATCAGCTCCTATAAACAGGATTCCAATCATGAAAGAACCCTCAATAGTTCCTTGATATATGTAGCTTATGTTGATAGATCCAATAGATTGTGGATTGGCTCGGAGGCAGGATTAAATTTATACGATCGCGATTTTGATGAATTTAAAAATGTAGTTCTATATAAAGATTCCATAGCCTTGGAGAACGTTCCTATTAGGGCCATTCAAGAAAGTTCCGATGGGACCCTGGTTATAGGGTCACATTTTAATGGTCTTTTCAAAATAGATCAAAACCAACTCAAGGGGTATAGTATTCCCATTCAAACTACCGTTCCCATTCCAGAATTACAAATAAATAGCTTAATTCAAAGTAGTACCGGAAAAATATTGATGGGATCCAATAAAGGTCTTTTTGAATACAATGGCACTATTGCCAATCCTATTTTATCCACCTTTGAGGCCCATGGGGATGAAACGGAATTCTTGTATAACATAGAGTCTATGCTTCAAGATGATGAAGGGTCCATTTGGATAGGTACCTTTTCCAATGGTCTTATAAAAGTGGAAGTAAGCCCATTCAATTCATATGAAGTACATAATTATAAAATTAGTAATCAACGTATCCTGTCTTTGACCCAAGCACCTGACGGTAATATTTTGTGCGGAACGGAAAACGACGGTCTTTTCGTGTTGAAAAAAAATGGGGTCGTCCAAAAGAATTACCGGTATAATAAATTTAACTCCAATAGTATAAAGTCTAATTCCATTTGGTCATTATATGTAGATACCCAAGACCGTATTTGGATAGGGTATTACAATAATGGGGTAGGGGTCTATGATAGGCTTTATGACAAGTTCAAGGATATAAAAAGTCTGGCCAATTTAAACAATTCCTTGCAGCTACCCTCTGTAACCGGTATTGTAAATGATAAAAAGGGCAATATATGGATCGGTATGGATGGAGGAGGTATTGATATCTATGACCCCAATAAAAAGAATATTGTACATCTGAAAGACCCGAACAATAAGTTGGTTTCCCAATTGAATGCGGGGGATATAGTGGTCCTTTTTATGGATAGCAATGATAATCTATGGGTTGGTACCTGGAATTCGGGAATATTTTACCTGCCCAATAATGCCAAGGCCTTTATAAATTACAATACATCCAATACCAATGGTGGGTTAAAATCGAATCGTATAATGAGCTTTTCAGAAGACTCCAAAGGAGTTATTTGGATAGGTTCCTATGTAGAAGGTTTGCATTCCTTTGATCCAGGAAGCAAAAGTTTTAGCCATCATAACAATACTATTTTTGATGACCCAAGTCCTGGACAAGGAGCAATGCGCATAGTTTTGGTAGATAAAAATGACACTATTTGGATGGGAACTACCAGTGGCCTGTACAAAATTTCTTCTGATTTTGGCAAGCCCCAAAAGGTTATTTCCCTACGGGAAAGCATGCATCAAGATGTAGAAAACAAACTTGTAGTGGATGTAATAGTGTCCTTGTATGAAGACAGTAAGGGGCATTTATGGATAGGGACCGATGGTGCGGGTCTTTGTAGGTATGATCCAGTAGGTGATACTTATACTTGGTATGGGAATAAAGATGGCCTTGGTCAAGAAACAATAGCCTCTATTTTGGAAGATGACAATGGGGATATATGGATGGGAGGAAACAATGGTTTGTCCCATATGAATGTAGTTGATGGTACGTTCAAGAATTTCGATATGAATGACGGTCTTCTTTCAAACGACTTTAATTTCAATTCTTCGTATAAAGACGAAAATGGTATTTTGTATTTTGGTAATTACGGCGGTATCAATTATATAGATCCTAAAAACATGAAGTACAATAACAATAAACCGTTGGTGTATTTTACTGATTTCAAGCTTTTTAATAAATCGGTGGTTCCAAACCAGGAAGACTCCCCCTTAAAAAAAATAATTGGACAGACCGAAAGTCTAAGTTTAAACCACCGCCAGTCCGTTTTTACTATCGAATACGCGGGCATCAACCTTACTAGGCCTAAAAAGAACCAATATGCCTATTATTTGGAAGGCTTTGAGGATAAATGGAATTATGTTGGAGAGAATAGAAGTGCCACTTATACCAATCTGCCTCCAGGGGATTATATCTTTAAAGTTAAGGCATCCAACAATGATGGCATTTGGAACGAAACTCCAAAAACGCTTAAACTGAGCATTCTTCCTCCATGGTGGGCTACAAACTATGCCTTGATATCCTACATACTTCTTTTTTGTTTGATCACTTATTTTTTGGCGCATTTGGCAAAACAAAGAATAAGAGAAAAACGAATTGTGCAATTTGAAAGGGACAGAAGAATACAGGAGGAAACCTTGAATGACAGAAAAATACAGTTTTTTACCAATATTTCCCATGAATTTAGAACACCCCTGACATTGATACTCAATCCTTTGGAGGATATTATGGATGACCCTGGACTTGTGTTAAGTAGAACGGTGAAGGAAAAATTGCGTATTATCCATAAAAACACCACCAGACTTAAGCGTTTAATTGATGAATTGATGGATTTTAGAAAATTGGAAATCAATAAGTTGTCCATTAAAATTTCTGAAATGGAAGCGATTGCCTTTGTCAAGGAAATTGCCGGACATTTTGAAGAGGAGGCAGTACTTAAGAATATTGTTTTTCAAGTGGAATCGGATGATTTTCCCATAACGCTTTGGAGCGACCCCTCTATGTTGGAAAAAATAATTTTCAATATACTTTCCAATGCCTTCAAGATAACTCCTGACAATGGAGAGATTACCGTAGGGGTTTTTAGGTGCAACCATAAGGTAAGCTTTCCGTTGATATATGGCGAAGAGACTGTTCAGGCCCTGGAAATTTATGTACAGGATACAGGAAGCGGTATAAAAAAGGAAGAAATCGTCAAGGTTTTTGAACGTTTCTATCAGGTGGAGAATATGAACAGTCAATATTATGGTGGAACCGGCATCGGCCTAGAGGTAGTCAAGAATTTTGTAGACCTATTGAAAGGGAAGATAGAAGTGGAAAGTGAAGAATTCAAGGGGACCAAATTCAGGGTTTTCCTCCCCTTAGGGAATGCCCATTTTAAACCCAACGAATTGTTTTTACCTCCTAAGAATGATATTGACCACATTGGTCGGCAGGAATTTGAGGAGGAAATAACACATCAAATATTGGGAACCAACTTGCAGAAGACCTTACTTATTGTTGAGGATAATACAGAATTAAGGGATTACCTTAAAAACGAATTGTGTGGTGATTATATGATTATCGAAGCTGTTAACGGTGTACAAGGTTTGGATTTGGCTACTAGAAGAATTCCGGATATGATACTAACCGATGTAGTAATGCCGGAGATGGACGGATTTGAATTTTGTAAACATATAAGGGAAGATATTAAAACCAGTCATATCCCATTATTGATGTTGACTGCCAAAGCCATGACCGATGATTGGGTCAAGGGTATAGATTCCGGTGCCGATGTATATTTGAGCAAGCCTTTTGATATGAAGGTCTTAAAGGCGCAGCTCAAACAAATAATACATAGTAGGCAAGTGCTTTTCAATAAATATTCCAATGATTCCAACAACGTACAGATACCTGGTAATTCGACCCAACTGGACAAAAAATTTATCACTAAAGTCTTGGCCCATATTGCTGAAAATATGTCCGATGAAAACCTCAATGTAGAACATTTGGCCGATGAACTCAACTTGAGCAGAAGTCAATTGTACCGAAAGATAAAAGCGCTGACCGGGTATTCGGCAAATGAGTTTTTGCGTAAGATAAGATTGGAAAAGGCAAAGCACATGTTGGTAAACGGTAATGAATCCATTAGTGAAGTATGTTTCAAAGTTGGATTTTCATCACCTTCCTACTTTACCAAATGTTTTAAAGCCCATTTTGGGGTGTTGCCCACCGAAATAAAATAAAGGAAATTTTTCAAGGGTAATGTACCATGTACATAGATTAGGGAATCCATGGGATATCCTTGAGCAGCTCTATGATAGGATATGTGCAAATATTCAAATTGGATTTTAGTTAATCGCATATTTCCTGTATGCCCCAAATGTTTTAAAAACCGCATCAAATGTAGTATCCAAAGGCTGCGAATATGGCGATTTTTACCTTTTGTACTTTAATCAGGTTTGCACAGGATTTTTACTCAATATCAATACCGATCCCAAAATAAATTCAATTTTAAATTATGGTCCCCAATTGTAAAATAATGTTCGTATTCCTTGTCACGTTGTTTGGCATATTTGGATGTGGGCAAAAGGTTATGGAAAAGGATACATCGCAAACAACCCAAATATGTAGCCTTAAAGATGTCTTTTTAAACGATTTCTTTATTGGGGCCGCAGTTAATGAACAGTTGATAGACGGAAAGGATTCCTTGGCCCTGAAACTGGTGACGAGTGAATACAACTCCATAAGCCCGGAAAATGTAATGAAGTGGATGTACATACACCCCGAGCCTAAAACGTTCAATTTTGAAAAGGCCGATAGGTATATAGCTTTAGGCATGGCAAACAACCTTTATACGCTAGGGCACACCCTTGTTTGGCATAGCCAGGCCCCCGATTATTTAAATAAAGTAAGCGATAGTGCTACCCTGGTCCGGTATCTTGAAAATCATGTAAAAACACTGGTAACCAGATACAAGGGAAAAATAGCCGCTTGGGATGTGGTAAATGAGGCTTTAAACGAAGATGGTTCCTTAAGAGAAAGTGTTTTTTTAAAGTTCTTGGGAGAGGATTATATTAAAAGGGCTTTTGAATTGGCGGAAAAGGCCGATCCGGAAGCTCAATTGATCTACAACGATTATAATTTATGGAAACCGGAAAAGAGGAAGGGGGTTGTTAGGTTGGTAAAGCGGTTACAGGATAGCGGAATAAAAATTGATGCCGTAGGGCTACAAGGACACTGGAATTTAACCGAACCTTCACTGGTAGATATAGAACAAAGTATTATCACATTTAATGAACTAGGGCTAAAAGTCCATTTTTCAGAATTGGATATTAGTGTACTACCCAATCCTTGGGACCTCGTAGGGGCAGAAATTAGTCAGAATTTCGACGAGAGCTCATATATGAACCCCTATCCGGAGCGTATACCGGATTCGGTTCAAATGGCATTGGCCAATCGTTATCAAGATATTTTTAAGCTCTTTTTAAAGCATAGGGAAAAGATAGATAGGGTCACTTTCTGGGGTATAAGCGATCAAGGATCTTGGCTCAATAACTGGCCCATAAAAGGTAGGGTAAACTATCCCTTGCTCTTCGATAGAGAATTTAATCCCAAAATGGCATATGACAGTATAGTTGCCCTAAAATTATGATTATGCCTTATCTCAAATTAAACTAAAGTATACATGACTAACATTTCACAAAAATTATCCATAAGGGAAAAAATTGGATATAGTCTGGGGGACTTGGCCGCCAACTTGGTTTTTCAGACCTTAATGACCTATTTGGCCTATTTTTATACGGATATTTATGGTCTTGAGGCCAACCATGCCTCCGCAATTATTTTAACGGTAGGGCTTGTAGCGGCCTTTGGGTTTAATCCAATCATAGGAGCATTGGCCGATAGGACAAAATCCAAATGGGGGAAATTTAGACCTTGGATTCTTTGGACTGCCGTTCCCTTGGGAGTTGTGGCGTTATTGGCTTTTAGTACCCCGGATTTTGAGTATAAGGGTAAAGTAATTTACGCGGTGGTAACCTATACGCTATTACTCCTATTATATGCAGCCAATAATTTGCCGTATTCGGCCTTGAGCGGTGTAATAACCGGGAATATGGCCGATAGGAATAGTTTATCGGCCTATCGATTTGTGGCTGTAATGTTTGCCCAGTTTTTTGTGCAGGTCTTTATGTTGCCCATCATAGAAACTGCCGGCGGTGGTGATAAGGCGATCGGAATTGAAAAAGTGATGACTTGGTTGGCAATTATTGGAACCGTAATGCTACTGATCACTTTCTTTACCACCAAAGAACGTATTATTCCTAAGCCAGAGCAATCCTCTAGCCTGGCAGAAGACATTAAGGATTTGTTTAAAAATAGGCCATGGGTTATTATTCTGTCCGTAACCACCTTGGTTTTTATTACCCTTGCCCTGAAGGGGGGTGCTTATGTGTATTATTTTGAAAATTATGTAAGTAAGGAAAAGCTAACCCAGTTTATACAACCTATGTTGGATACCTTGGCTGGGATAGGTATTAACTTTTTTGGTGAAAATCCAGTGTCGGCCGGTTTTGGTCTATTCAATGCCGGGGGTATTATATTTATGATCCTAGGCATTACACTTTCAAAGGGTTTTGCGGATAAGTATGGTAAAAGGGATGTTTTTAGCGTGGCCTTGTTTATGGCAACCTTCTTTATCTTTATCTTTTATTTCTTTTCGGAAGAGTCGGTGGTGTTGATCTTTCTTTCGCAAATACTTCACGGCTTTTTCTATGGACTTACAATTCCATTGCTTTGGGCAATGATAGCCGATGTGGCGGATTATTCCGAGTGGAAAAACAACCGCCGGGCCACAGCCATCATTTTTTCCGCTATGATGGTAGGCTTAAAGGGAGGTCTGAGTATTGGTAGTGCACTGGTGACATGGATTTTAGGCCTGTATAATTATATAACCAAAGAGGCTGCTGTAGCAGGGGAGGCCATAGTGCAACCGGAAACTGCTGTTCAAGGGACTAAATTATTGGTAAGTATTTTTCCTGCCATTCCATTTTTGATTGCCATAGCACTTCTATTGTTATATGAAATTGATAAAAAAATGGAGGTTAAAATAGAACTTGATTTAAAGGAACGAAGAAATAACGGATAAAAAATTATAGACCATGCCAGAAGAACCCATATCCCATATCGATTTTGATGAATTAAATTCAAAGGCCATTTCCCAACCAATTGTAAGCCATTTGTATACAGCAGACCCCTCTGCACATGTGTTTGATGGTAAGATTTATATTTACCCCTCCCATGATATTGATGCTGGAGTACCCTTTAACGATAACGGGGATCATTTTGCCATGGAGGATTACCATGTAATATCTATGGATACCATTCACGGACCGGCCGTGGATCACGGAGTTGCCCTACATGTTAAGGATGTTCCCTGGGCGAAAAGACAGCTATGGGCTCCAGATGCCGCTCATAAAAATGGGAAATATTATCTCTTTTTTCCGGCTAAAAGAGCCGACGGTATTTTTCAAATAGGGGTGGCTATTTCGGGCCGTCCCGAGGGGCCATTTATAGCCCAACAGCAACCTATTTTAAAAAGTTATAGCATAGACCCGGCAGTGTATGAAGATGAAGACGGAAGCTATTATATGTATTTTGGAGGTATTTGGGGAGGACAGCTTCAGAAGTATAGGAAGAACAGCTACAACGATGCGCATGAATTGCCAATGGCCCATGAACCAGCCCTCTTGCCCTTGGTAGCTAAAATGACCGATGACCTTTTGCAATTTGCAGAGGACCCCAAGCAGGTGGAAATACTGGACGAATACGGTGACTTACTATTGGCAGGAGATACCCATAGACGTTTTTTTGAAGCTTCATGGGTTCATAGGTATGGGGGTAAATACTATTTTTCATATTCTACAGGGGATACCCATTTTATTTGCTATGCGGTAGGGGAGAGTCCCTATGGCCCTTTTACGTATTCGGGACGAATTTTAAACCCCGTTGTAGGTTGGACATCACATCATTCCATTTGCGAGGTGGACGGAAAATGGTATCTTTTTTATCACGATTCAAGTCTGTCCAAAGGAGTCACCCACTTGAGATCCGTTAAGGTTACGGAGTTGGTCCATAGGCAGGATGGGAGCATAGAAACTATTGACCCCTACAATAATTTATTAGTGTAACTCAATTTTGAGAAGTCAGTAAGACGCACTTAAAATTGCAAGTTGAACTAATCCCGCCTTTTTTGGCGGGATCAAGGTTCAATACCTCGACCCTAGGTTCGATTCCTATTATTAGGTTCAGGGTTTACCCTGAGGTTTAATACCTTTTATTGCAAAATTAAATTTTCCGTTTTCACCCCCCTTAGTGGGTGTTTGAATGTTTAGGCGGGCGTGAATTGTTAGCTGTTTTGCCATTAATTAAGTTGAATGAATTGAAGGTAATCATTGTTTTTGGCCGCTATAATATAGGATGTTTTATTGGTGTTTATAGGGAGCATGTCCTTAACATCCCCAGGGACAAAAAATCCACTTTGGTCGGGAGGTACCGATGTAAAACCGCCTTTTCCATTTCCTTTTAGGAAAAGCCCATGCCCGGCGTCATTACGGGGTGTTTCAACTTCGGAGACATGTAGGTTGCCTGCAATTAAACAATCCAAATAACCATCTTTATCATAGTCTTTCACTAGGATTTTATTGATGCTGGAAGTCTGCGCTTCCCTTGGGAGCAGATGTTGGACCAATTTGCCATTTTTATTTTCCAAATAAATACTGGCAAACGATTTTACCTGATAGTGCAGTGAAGATTCCAGTGCCTTTTCACTATAAACATCTTCTAGGGTAGCCTGGGCAAAACTTTCATAGTCCTGGAATTTTTGTTTAATTCCTGGTATCTGTTGAGAGGAACATTCCCTTCCCCTTAGTGGGTATTGCTTCCCATCATTATAATAACTAAGCACAATATCGGCGGCGTTATCCTTGTCAAAGTCATTGGCATAAATATCGAATGTCTCCTCCTTTGTCGCTTTGTACTTGTAGTTTAAACCATTGTTTCCTACTATGTAATCCATGTCGCCATCCCCATCAAAATCTCCTTGTTCAATGCTCCACCACCATCCGGTTGAATCTTTGGTAAGTCCCATTTCCTCAGAAACCTCTTTGAATCCGGTAACAGTATTTTTAAAAACCCTTATGGGCATCCATTCACCGACTACAATAATATCCAACCGATTGTCATTGTCTATGTCTGAGATTACAGCGCTTGTAGCCATTCCTAGGTTTTCAAACCCTGGCGCATGCATTTCTGAAGAAATGTCAAATTTAACATTATTGGCAGTGCTTACATTTTGTAGGATATAACTAGTAGCAGGAGACGGATAGTTGCCTGGGATCTGTCTGCCCAAGACCAATAAATCTTCCCTGCCATCATTGTTAAAATCTGCATGGTACACTTTTGAACCACTATTTTTTATTGGGGGCAAGGCGTTTTTATGGGCTTTTGAGAATTTCCCTGCTCCGTCATTTAGGTATAACCTGTCTTGTAAGGATTCTGAATTTGGGGAGAATTCATACCCGCCGCTTACTACATAAAGATCATTGTCCCCATCCCCGTCGGCGTCGAAAAGTATAGCTCCTGAATCCTCGCTTAATTTGTCTTCCTCTAAAAAATTGGAGGCCACTTTTTTAAATGTATTGGATTCTTGAATAAAAACACTTCCAGGAGATCCCGCTGATCCCCCTACAAAATAATCATCCATCCCATCGTTGTTCATATCACCAACGGCTATGGCCGGCCCAAAGGCGGACATCTTATGGGGCAGGAGTACTTGTATGCCAAAATCGTCAAAGTCATTTTCCTGATGAAGGTGTTTGGGAAAGACTTCGCTACTATCCGTTGTAAACAGGAACTTATTGTCTGTGGCAGGAATTTCATGGATACGGGCGTTGGAATAATCAAAAATTAGGGTCTGATTAGGGTCTATGTTCTTTAGCTCTTCAATTTTACCATCTGCCCATACCACTTTTAAATGGTCAATTTTGGGGGACTTGCCCAGCCCGAAATGTAGTTCAGGAGCCACAGAGGATTGAAACCCTCTTGTTAAGGTGAGCTCTTGCATCTGTGTTTGTCCTGCGGTTGTTAGATACACCCTGTTGCCAAGACCAAATTTATTACCGGGTAATCCGTTAAATTTAATTTTTAGATGCCCATTTAATTCCGAACTTTTATTCTCAAAAACCGAGGCATAGTCATCAAGGTTATTGGTGATAATTTCGAGATCCCCGTCATTGTCAAGATCGGCGTATACCACCCCATTGGAAAAACCTTTGTATTCAATCCCCCAGCTTTTGTTTGCTTTCTCGAACTCCAAGTTTCCTTTGTTTCTAAATATAAAGTTGTCTATTTTTTCGGAAGGGATGGCCTGACTCAATTGCAAAAGGCTGTCTGAACTTAATTTTATGCCCTTTAACTTATTAAAATAGTCATTGTTGTTGATTTCCCTTCTTGTGCCGTTGGATACAAAGAGATCCTTTAGGCCATCGTTATCAAAATCGGCGAATAAAGGCCCCCAGCTCCAATCGGTGGAGGAGGTTCCCGTAAGTCTCGAAATATTGGAAAAGTGTGGTATCCCGTCTTCAAATACCCCAGAATTCAACTGCATACAGTTATGCATATATTGGTATCCAAATCCTGAATTGACAACGTCCCAAAACAGTGCTATGTTCATACTGGCCATATTGGTTTTTTTACGCCTATTGTCCTTGGCATCCATATCTACCTGAAAGATATCCAAGTTGCCGTCATTGTTGAAATCGGCAATGTCAGCTCCCATACCGTAGAAGGATGTATGTTGGGTGGCCTTCTTCACCACTTCCTTAAAAGTGCCATCCTGGTTGTTGATAAACATATAATCGGGAGATCTAAAGTCGTTGGAAACATAGATGTCTGGCCAGGTATCATTATTTAGGTCCCCCACGGTGGCACTCAGCGTTAGACCAAAGTTTCTAAGTCCTGATTCGTTGGTGACATTGGTAAATTGATCCCCGTCGTTCCGGTACAGATAATCCATATCGGTATCGGATACGTTTTTCATGTTATATAGGTAGACAAATGAAGGTGAATCAAATTTGGTAGGAGGATAATTGGCAACGTATAGATCCAAATCCCCATCTTTGTCATAATCGAAAAAAGTGGCCTGTACACTATTTCCCAAATTGTCCACTCCATATTTCTCGGCCATTTCCTCAAAAGTACCGTCGCCTTTATTCACAAACAATTGATTGTTTTTTTTGCCAAATTTGCCCCCCACAGAGCAATAGATGTCCAGCCATCCGTCTCCATTTATATCGGCCATGGTTACCCCGGTGTACCAACGGTCGTCCCCGCTTACGCCGGCATTTTCGGTAATATCCTCAAATTCTAGGTTCCCTTTGTTCAAATATAGTTTGTTGGGTACTTGATTCCCCGTGAAATAGATGTCCAATAGGCCATCATTGTTAATGTCACCGGTTGCTACACCACCTCCCATATATAGATAGGAATAGGTAAAATAATTTAAGGAATCATTTTCTGTAAGGAGGTTACTAAAGGTGATTCCCGTTTTAGGATGATCCAGGGATCTAAATATTTTGCCTCCGTTCAATTCCTCGTTTTTGGAACAATTGACCAATAGCATCAAACCAATTGAAGCAAGAACGATTTTCCCAATCTCTGTAATTTTCATTGCTTTTATATTTAATTCGTGGTGATAATTTACGTCAATTATACCTTATAAAAAACAGCGTACCTGGGCACGCTGTTTTAAAACTAACTAATTAACCAACCAAATTATTTATAATTTTAATAGCCAGGATTTTGATCTTCTGAATTTATATTTTCATTTGAAGTAATTTCGGAAAGCGGTATTGGGAATAGTTCGCTCTTGCCGGCTTGAAAGCCTGTTCCTTCCAAAAATTCGGCGGCAATTCCCCAACGGATCAAATCGTTGAACCTAACCTGTTCCCCGGCCAGCTCCACCTTGCGTTCATGTACAATGGCATCAAAAACCTCTGATTTTGATAGGGTGGTGGGTAATGCGGGCATCATGACACTTGGTCTTGATCTAACCTCGTTAATGTATCCTACCGCATTTGCCTGGGTCCCTACCTCATTTTCACATTCCGCCATCATGAGAAGTACATCGGCATATCTCATCACTTTGAAATTAATTCCCGAATTGGTCTCTTCATGTGCCCGTTGGTAATAATTTTGATATTTTTTCCAACCTGCACGTCTATTTTGCGCAATGTACACTTCCCCTTCAGGGATGGGATCCGGAGGTGTTCCGGTACGTACTGTTCCTCCTGGAAAAGTGTCTCCTTCAGAATAGAAGCAGTCTTTAAAGCGCGGGTCCCCTAACTCATATTCGTCCAGAAGATCATCTGATGGATAAACGTTGAACCAATCGTTAAAGCCATATTCCTGGCCTCTAAAGGTAATCTCGTTCAATCGGTCTCCAGAACTACCATCTCCCCATCCAGAACCACCAATGGAGGTGTCATAGGCTACTTCAAAAATAGATTCAGGACCGTATTCTGTTTGTTCCTTAAAATTGTCGAAATAGTTTTCTTCCAATTGGTATTTACCATAGACTTTTTCAAAATTGTCAAGGGCAAGCCTGTGTTCCCCTCTAAACAGATATACTTTACCTAAAAAAGCCAAAGCGGCCTCTTTGGTAGCCCTTCCCAAGGTTGTCTCCTCTCCTTTGGCTAGTAGGGTGTTGGATGCATCGGTCAAGTCATTGATAATTTGTTCGTAGACCTGCTCTTTTGGGCTTCTGGGGTATCCTACAATATCGTCCGGAATGGTAGTAATAAGTGGCACATCGCCAAATCGGGTTACCAAAAAGAAATAATAAAGGGCCCTTAAAAATTTGGCCTCCCCTATGTACTTGCTTTTATGGGCCTGTGACAATTTGTTTTCGGGTATCGCATTTATTTTTTCTTCGTTGCCTATGACGAAGTTGGCCTTGTTGATACCTTTATAACAGCTGTTCCAGTATAGTCCAATGGCACCGTGGGCAGAATTGAAGGAAAATTGTAGGTATTCCCTTTTATCCGCTTCCAATTGGGAGTTGCCGCCATTTTCATGGGACATATTGTCCATCATAAAAAACATATGCCGGGTATAGAGGCCTTGTGTTTGTAGGTTGGCGTACACGGCCGTAACGGATGATTCTACCTGTCCTGCGTCCGAGAAAAAAGTTTCTGGGGCTATGTTGTTTTCATTGATAAGTTCAAGGCCACTATTGTCACACGAAAGAGTGAACAATAGGCCGATTACGGTGGCGGTAATATATTTATATTTTCTCATGTCTATATTTTAAAATGAAACTTGTATGCCTAGAAGTAAGGATTTGGGCTGAGGGTAGTTACCTCTATCAATACCAACTTCAAAATTTGAGTTATTATTGGGTTTACCTATCTCGGGATCTAAGCCGGAATAATCTGTAAGTGTTACAAGGTTCTGTCCACTTATATACATCCTTAATTTGTTAATATGTTTGTTGAGCATATCACCTTTAATACTATAACCCAAAGAAATATTCTTCAAGCGGGTATAGGACCCATCCTCTATAAAGCGGTCAGAGGCCGAAACGTTCTGGGTAGAACCAAAGGCTCGTGGCACTTCGTTGGAAGTACCTGGTCCTGTCCAACGGTTTAGGACCGCGGTGCCCGCATTGAACAATCGTGGCATTCCCTCTAGGTCATATATATTTGTGTTGTAAATACTATTGCCTGAAACTCCGCTAATAAAAGCATTAAAATCCCATCTCTTATAGCCTGCCGATAAGTTAAGGCCATAGGTTAGATCAGGGAAGGCGCTTCCCAAAATGGTACGGTCCTGATCATTTATGTTTCCATCGTTGTTCAAGTCCTTGAAACGAATGTCCCCTGGTTGTACGGCAGTCTGTGATGGGTTGGCAGTAAAAACGGCATTTACCTCACTTTGGTCCTGATAGACACCATCGGTTACTTTCCCATAAAAATGAAACAAGGTTTCACCAACGGCCAACCTGGTAAGGTTCTCATTTTCAAATCCACCCCCTACTAGCTGATCAAGGCCACCCAAGGAAAGAGCTTCATTTTTACTGGTACCCAGATTTAAATTGGCAGACCATGTAAAATCGCCTTCAAAATCATTATAGCCCAAAGAGATTTCAAAACCTTTGGTTTGTACGGAACCGACATTGGACCATTTGTAATTTTTGAGAAAACCGAACGAATCTGCAAGGTTCAACTGCATTAAGAGGTCGTTACTGGTGTTGTCATAATATTCCAGAGCCAAGGTTATCTTTTCGTTCATAAGACCAAGGTCCAACCCAATATTAACCATGGTTGTCTCCTCCCATTTTAGATCTGGATTTGAAACGCCTTCGGCAGTAACACCAACATAGTTGGTTCCTCCAAAAGGGTAATTGAAATTGGGAGAGAGGGATGTAGTATAGGTGTAATCCTCAGATTTGTCATTACCTACAATACCCCAACTTCCCCTAAGCTTAAAGGTACTAAATGAGGAATCTTCCAAAAAGGCTTCCTTTGCAAGGTTCCAGCCTGCAGCCAGTGAAGGGAACCAACCCCATCTGTTGTTAGCTCCGAACCGTGAAGAAGCATCCCTTCGCAATGAGGCAGCAAAAATATAGCGTTGATCATAATTATAGTTCAACCTACCCAAATAGCTTACCCTTGCATATTTGGTAGTGGCAGATGAAATATTGGCATCCTGATTGGAAAGTTCCTTGATGGTATTGCTCAAGTAATTTCTACTGTTATTATTGATGTAGGAGTTCTTGGCATCTTGGCGTTCATATAGTAATAGCAGTTCAAAATTATGAAGGTCCTTGAAAGACTTGGTATAATTAAGGCTGTTGGTGAAAATAATATCCTTATTAATTCCTGTGTTCTTAACAATATTGGCATAGACCTGTGTCCCTGTCCCGGTATTTTCACTATCCTGGTTATATGCCGGGGTAAATTGTTCATTTAGATAATTATCATAGATGAGGCCCAGTTGTGATTTAAAATTAAGACCATCTAAAATTTCGTATTCCCCATAAATGCTTCCATTAACAATTACGTTCTTATTGGAGAAATCCCTTAATTTTTGAATTCGAACAGGGTTTTCGGCATCCTGTCCATCGTTGGAGCTACTTGGGCCTTGGAACCCACCTAAATTGGCACTATTGTAAACTGGTAAATAGGGAGCCATTTTGATGGCGTGCTCTATTAAAGATCTACCGGAGTTTAGGCCACCTTCAGGATTCTGGTCATTGAATGAAAGTGCGAGTGTTTCCCCCAAGCGCAATTTTCCAGAAGTAAAATTACTATTGGCCCTAAAGGAATATCGTTTAAATCCGGTTCCAATTATTGCACCTTCCTGGTCTTGGTAATTAGAGGAGAATCTGTAATTGCTGTTTTCTCCTCCTCCGGAAATCCCCAAATCGAAATTTTGGATGAGGCCTGAAGTAAAGAGCTCATCCTGCCAATCGGTATTTAGGCCAGATTTACTGGCCGGTGTATTCGGGGTAAACCCAAAAGCATCAGTGGCATATTTTAAATATTGTTCCGTATTTAGCAAGTCATATCTGTTGGTTACGAACTGTACACCCGTATAGGAATCAAAATCAATACTAACTAGACCGTTGCGACTACCTTTTTTGGTGGTTACCATAATAACACCATTGGCGCCCAAGGAACCATAAATGGCAGTAGTTGAAGCGTCCTTTAAAATGTTGATGTTATCTATATCTCCTGGGTTCAATCCTGAAAGTCCTGAATTGGAAATAACACCATCTATAACATATAAGGGGGAGCTATTGTTCATAGTCCCCAAACCACGGATCCGTACTTCAGGTGCAGTACCTGGAGATCCATTGCTGATAACCGTAATACCTGCTGCTCTCCCTTGCAAGGCAGATTCGGCATTGGTAACAGGTATGGCAGTAATGTCCTCGGACTTTATAGTGGAAATGGCTCCGGTTACTTCGGATCTACTCTGGGTACCATAACCCACTACCACAACTTCTTCCAAGGCTTCAAGGTCCTGAACAAGGCTTACATTAATGGATGTTCTGCCATTTAGGGCAATTGTCATTTTCTCATATCCTAAATAAGTAATGACCAAACTGGCATTGGAAGGAACATCGGGTAAGGTAAATTTTCCATCAAAATCGCTGGTGGTACCGATCGTGGTACCGGAAATCACAATGGTGGCCCCTGGTAATGGAATACCAGTGTCATCAGAAACAACACCGCTGACCGTAGATGTTTGTGAATAGGCAAAATGCCCGATAAATACAACAATCGCAATTATTGCGTGTTTAAATTTAATCATAGTTTACAGTTTAAGTTAGTTGATTTACAATAATGCACCTTCAAGTAAATGAGGATGTATCAGGACAAATATATACTCAAGGCTGTGTTGGGAAATATCAGATATGAAGCAAATAATGAGAATTATGTTGCACAAGGTCCTTATAAATGGGAATACGTAAATTATTACATGGTATAATTATAAATATGGTATATGCATTACTTGGCGGTTATGTTGATGCCACGGCGCGTATATCAACAGAAATGGAAGTAAAATGGGAATTTGTGGTGTTTTGTTGAGTTGGTGCCCAATTTGTATTTTGGGTTATAGGCATGTCCCCTTTTGAAGTTACAGGCAAAAGCTATTTGAAATTATTGGAAAGGAAATATTCTTATAACTTGGATCTAAATCTGTTTCATTTTATGTAAGACCTCTTTGGTGGATTGCCGTTTAATAAGGCCTGTTTCCAAAACGATTTCTTTGTAAACAATGGGTTCCTTTTTTTTTACTTGTTGCATTTCCCTGTAAAGTTGCTTAAAAGCCGCTTTCCCCATTTCGAATCCCGGTTGGTCAATGGTAGTTAGGCTAGGGGAGATGACCGATGACATAAACCAATTGCTAAACCCTACAATGGATATGTCTTCTGGAATTTTGACACCTTGTTCATTGAACTCCGTAATGGCGCCTATAGCCACTAAATCCGTATTTATAAAGATACCGTCCACATTATTGTGATCTTTTAACAATTGCCGCGCATTCATTTTTCCTTCTTCAAAGCTATTATCACCACATTCGCAGATGTACACTAAAGAAGGATCATAGGGCATATTGTTGTCCAACAAAGCTTTCTTGTAACCAAGAAACCTATCAATGGAATTTTGTGGTAAAAGTGCTCCCCTAAAATGTGCAATTCTTTTGCATCCAGTATCTATTAAATGTTGCGTTGCCGTATAGGCTGCTTTTCTATCATCTATAATGACCTTGGAGCATTTTACTATTTTGGCAATCTTATCGAACATCACCAAGGGTTTGTCCTGTGCCAGGACATCGGTTATGTGATTGTATTCTGCAGTACCATTGGCCAGGGATATTAAAATACCATCAACACGTTGACTCATCAACAGTTGAATCTGCTTTTTTTCCAAATCATAGGATTCATTCGACTGAAGAATAATGACCAGATAACCTTTTTTTTCCGCCTGGGCAACAATTCCCTTTATGACACTGGAGAAAAAATGGTGGACAATTTCAGGAATTATGAGGCCGATGGTCTTGGATTCCTTGGTCCTTAAATTTACGGCAAAGGCATTGGGTTTATAGTTCAGGGTTTGGGCCAACTCTTTCACCATGGCCTTGGTTTTTTTACTAATATCAGGATAGTCTTTGAGCGCTTTTGAAACGGTGGTCACAGAAATATTCAATTGTTCTGCAATTTCTTTTAGGGTAACGGGTTTCATTCTGGGTTAGTTTTATAATAAAAATACTAAAAAAATGAAAATCTAAATCGTTTTCGTTCATTTCGAAATCGTTTTCGTTAACTAATATGATAATTCAAGCCATTATTAGCTATAAATTACACCAAGTTTGTTCCAATCCTTGTTAAATAGTGGTCCCCAATATCATTAAAAGGCCCTTATCAAATGGTCAATGGAGAAATGAGGCGCAATTTACTGGGACAGACTATGACATGATGAAATTATTAGGCAGTTATACCATCGTTACTCGATGGCTTGGAAAGCCTATGACGAAATATAGATTTTTTTAGGTTGGTTGATTGTTTTTTTAGATTGAATGTAAATAGAGTTGATGTTTAGGTGACTAAGGTCAGCTCTTTTACTTTTTATGCGGTCTTTCGTTCAATAAGATCAACTATATTGAAGAACTCCTGTCTGACTCTAAAAGGGTTATTTAAAAAAACAAACAAGTTTATCAGATGAATTGCATAGCTTTAGTAGGTTCTTTTGATACACTATTTTGGAAATAGCGCTTTTACTTATTGGTTTGGTGTCTATTTTTTGAAGTGGAAGGAAAACCTTGAAGAAGGTTCCAGTATATTTTTGACATATTAGTAGAAATTGTATTCTAACCTCCATCAATATACCAATGTTAAATAAACCTAAGTTAAGTTTCTGGCAAATTTGGAATATGAATTTCGGATTTTTGGGTATTCAGTTCGGCTTCGGACTGCAGCAGGCCAACATGAGTCCTATTTATAGATATTTAGGGGCTGATGAGGCACAAATACCTTGGCTCTGGCTTGCCGGACCTTTAACCGGTTTGTTGGTACAACCTATCATAGGGGCTATGAGCGATAAAACTTGGACCAAGTTGGGACGCCGTCGCCCGTACTTTTTAGTAGGTGCTATTTTGGCGAGTATTGCCCTGATTTTTATGCCCTATTCTTCTACGCTTTGGATGGCGGCAGGATTGTTATGGATTTTGGATGCCTCTATGAATGTTGCCATGGAACCCTTTAGAGCCTTTATTGCGGATAAATTGCCGGGAGAACAAAGATCCTTGGGATTTTCGGTACAAAGCTTTTTTGTTGGATTAGGCCAATTTTCGGCAAACATAATGCCTTGGTTATTGGGGTTTTTAGGAATCATAACCCTTGGGGCTTATGGAGCGATTGCGGAGTTGGAAGACTCAAACGGTATTCCCAATTTTATTAAATATTCCTTTGTTTTGGGTGCAGCGGTAATGTTAGGTACCGTATTGTGGACCATTTTTACTACGGACGAATTTCCGCCCGAGGATATTGAAAAATTGAAAAAGGAAAAAGTAGGAATTGCTAGTGTCTTGAAGGAAGTTAAGGAAGCAATTATAAGTATGCCCAAAACCATGAAACAACTCTGGTGGGTTATGTTCTTTGTTTGGTATGGCCTGCCCTTAATGTGGCAATATCTCTCCTTGGCTATTGCACGCCATGTATTTGATGCGGCATCACCGGCACATCCAGATTTTGAAAAGGGAGCATTTTATGGGGGAATAAGTCTGGCCATATTTAGTGTGGCCTGCTTTACAATCTCCTTTGCCATTCCATGGATAGGAAAAAAATTGGGCCACAGGTTAACACATGCCGTTTTCTTGGCAATAGGAGCCATAGGTTTTCTTACAATGCAAATAGCGACCACTACCAACATGTTTTACTTATGTATGTTTTTGGTGGGAATGGCATGGGCCTCCATAATGGCCGTTCCCTATGTAATACTTTCGTTTTCCGTCCCCAAGGACCGCATGGGGGTCTATATGGGCATTTTTAATATGTTTATTGTGGTTCCACAATTTATAAGTATGGCTACCGTACCGTTTTACTACGATGCTTTGTTTCTTGGGGACCCTCGAAATGCCTTGGCTTTTGTAGGGGTCTGTTTTATTCTGGGAGCTATTTCTTGTTTCTTTATTTCCAAGGATTATGCCAAGATACAAGTTGATTAGATAAGGAGGACAGACCAGTGTAGTGGATAACATTAATGGGTTTTTGGGAGTATAGGGGGTAAGTGAAAAACATTTCAGGAATTATAAATAGTAAGACTATATGGGAAGCATAGATATTCTATGTATTGGAGAAGTACTTGTTGATTTTATTGGGCACCAGCCGGGGGTTAATATTAATGAAACAAGGGATTATCACAGATATTTGGGAGGTTCCCCAACCAATGTGGCCATGAATTCTGCCAGATTGGGGTTGAAATCGGTTTTGGTAGCCACGGTCGGGAATGATGCTTTTGGGGATTATGTATTTAAGCGACTCGCAGAAGTTGGGGTTGAAACAAAATATATCAAGGCCGTAGAGGCCAAGCCCACCAGTGTTATTTTTGTTTCAAGGACCGAGAATACTCCGGATTTTATTCCTTTTCGCGAGGCCGATTATCGTATTACCGAAGACCAGATCAACAAAGGCCTCCTTGAGAATACCACCATATTTCACACAACCTGTTTTGCCCTAAGCAAAGATCCTGCCCAAACTACCATTTTAAAAAAAGCGGAAGAAGCTTACCATTTAGGTTGCAAGTTGAGCATTGACGTAAATTATGCCAAAAAGTTATGGAACAGTCAGGCCGTAGCGCTAGAAGTGATCAAGGCATATTGTAAGTTTGATCCTCTGGTGAAGATCAGTGAGGACGATATGTTGCGACTTTTTGAGAAGAAGTTGCCGCACGATGAAATATTTACTTTCTTTCATGAGGCAGGTGTAGGGACGGTATGTTTGACGCTGGGCAGCCTTGGGGTTAAATTGTCGCAAAAAGGCAAAGGGGTTGTTCAATTGCCTGCCATAAAGGTTGATAATGTGATGGACGCCACTGGAGCCGGAGACGCATTTTGGTCAGGGTTTTTGTTTGCCTATATCAAAGAAAAGCCTATTGAAAAATGCTTGAAGGTTGCCTTGCAGCTTGCGGCACTAAAACTTCAGAACGTAGGTAGGTTGCCGGATAATATCAATATAATATCCAAACTTCTATAAATTTTAATCCGTTGACTGAAAGGTCAATATTGAATTCACTAAAGTAAATGTGCTCAGAAAACAAACCAATTAGCAGTACCATTGGTAGGGGTGTAATGTTCAATGCCTAT
The DNA here is from genome assembly GCF_030291335.1 of Arenibacter flavimaris. Classification (NCBI taxonomy): domain Bacteria; kingdom Pseudomonadati; phylum Bacteroidota; class Flavobacteriia; order Flavobacteriales; family Flavobacteriaceae; genus Arenibacter; species Arenibacter flavimaris. The sequence continues at coordinate 12,636 of NZ_JASWIM010000024.1, read as the reverse complement.
CCGGATAGCATAGGAAACAATTTGCACGATCTGGTGGGTATGTTGGAAATGCCCGAGTTCAAAGATGTGTTTTCGTTGTTTTATGTTTTGCCTACTTTTTTTAATAGTGATTTGGACAGAGGCTTTTCCATAATAAATTATGATTTAAATAAGGCATTGGTTTCCGAAGAAGATCTTAAAGCTCTGGATAGGCTAAACATAAAGCTCAAGTTCGATATTGTTTTAAACCATTTATCGGTGGCTTCGCCCCAGTTTCAGGACGTATTGAAACATGGCGATGACTCAAAATACAAAGACTTTTTTATCAATTGGAACGAGTTTTGGGAAGGTAATGGACATATGGATGCCAATGGGGTTATAATCCCCAAAAAAGAGTTTCTTAAAAAACTTTTTATGAGGAAATCCGGATTGCCCATTTTAAAAGTAGTTTTTCCAGATGGTACGGAAAGGCCCTTTTGGAATACTTTTTATCAGCGTATAGATTATAAGAAAATAAGTCCCAAAGATCTTGATGGTATAAAAGGTCTATCAAGTGGTCAGATATCATCAATCTGTGATCGGGTAAATGAGGCCATATCCAAAGGTGCGGACTTTAACGATTTTGATTTTGAAGACGGCAATCAGTTCAAAAGTGAGATCCTGAAGATTGTGAACCGAAATCGGTCCTATTTGGGGCAAATGGATGTGAATGCCAAATCGCCACTGGTGTGGAATTTTTACGAAGAAACCCTGGAAAAGGTGAGGGGTTTTGGCGGTAAGATTTTAAGGTTGGATGCCTTCGCCTATCTGCATAAGGAGGTTGGGCAATCCAACTTTTTCAATAAGCCGGGTACTTGGGAGTATCTGGACCGCATTAAGAAAATTGCCCGAAAGAACGGTTTAATGTTACTACCGGAGATTCATGCAGAATACGGACTTCATTTGCACGATGAGGTGGCCGCAGAGGGCTATTGTATTTACGATTTTTTCTTGCCGGGACTCACTATTCACACTATTGAAAAAGCGAGTAACAAGGCACTGTTGGTATGGGTTGGCGAAATACTGGAAAAGGGTTACAAAACCGTAAACATGTTGGGCTGTCACGACGGGATACCTGTGTTGGACCTAAAAGGCAAGGAGGTGGATGGTGTTTACCATAAAGGTTTGCTGCTGGATAAGGAGATAGAGGATATAATGAATAGGATTATGGAAAGGGGTGGAAGGGTTAAAAATCTGTATGATCCATCAGGGAAAAAGATTTCTTATTACCAGGTAAACGCAACTTTTTTTAGTGCCTTGGGAGAGGATGAACAAAAACTGTTATTGGCTAGGGCCATTCAAATGTTTATGCCAGGGATTCCTCAAGTGTGGTATTTGGATGTTTTTGCAGGAAAGAACGATTATACTGCTGCGGATATGGGGGGTGGTTCGGGCCATAAGGAAATTAATAGAACAAATTTAACCATGCAGGAGGTGGAACAGGGTATAAAAAGGGACATCGTAAAGAATCAACTCGCCATAATCAAATTAAGAAATACTTCCAAGGCATTTTTAGGCTCCGTAAAAATTAATGAAACTCCGGAGAGTGAATTGGATATTGTTTGGACAAATAATGGAGCCATGGCGCAGTTGAGAGCGAATCTTAAAACCAATACCTTTCGCATAGACCATAGTCAAAACGGTATTGCGGAAAGCTTGGTGTTTTAGAACTGGCAATTTCCATTTTTTAAAAATATTTACCCGTCCATACGATATCAGACGGTATGGATTGCGAGGAAGTAACGGTTATTTTAAGTGGCTTTATTATTTTGTCGAATGCATTTTCTTCATACATGCTAGGTATAGTGTATTCGGCAACGTTTTCAATTTTATACTCAACGAAATTAAATCCGGCTTTCAGTTGTATATTGTAAGAGTACGAGGTTACAATATTGTCTTTTTCCGTGTTGGCGATGGTGGAAGTGCATTCCCCTTGATAATTAAAGTCCGATTCGATATAAACCAGTTCAAAATAAGATCCGATTATGGCGTTATTGGAAAAGGTGTCTTCCAGCCAAGGCACCAACGCTTTATCCGTGACCATAAAGATCAGGCCGGAATACGGATTATCCTTTGAGTTTAATGAAATGTACCCAGCATTTACGGCTTTCACATTTTTATCCTCTGATAGAAGGTCATAACTATTATCACACTTGGAAAATAGGGTATAGGCCGTGTCCGACATGTAATTCGCTTTTGTAGCATCGGAAATAAAATTTAAATCTTTTGGAAATTTAAAATCCAATTCCCCTGAATCCGAGATAGTTCCTATGGGTATTGGACTATCCGTTCCAAAGGTATTCAGCACCACATTCATAGCCTTTAGGGGGTAATCCCTGATTATTGGTTGTGATTGGACCAAACTATGGATAAGGATAAAAAGCATAAAATACAGCATTGACTTTTTCATTGAATATTTGTTTTAAGGGGTAGATACGTACTCTATGATCTCCACAATTAAGGAGGGGCGATAAAAAGATATGGCTCCTAATGAAAAAAGCATGGATAATAGTAGTAAAGCCTCCATTACACCATCTTTTCTTCCAGGTTCCAAGGTGGATATACCGGGGTTTGATGGGTTGTAGAAAACTGTAAGCTGTTTTCCCTGGACATATTTGGCGATTAAACCTGAAGCTTTCTTTTGGTTTAAATTTTTAAAGGAATTGGCGAAAAATGGTTTTTTTCCTGTATAAGTGGTCCCGTTTAATTCATAGGTATAATAAAATCGATTATTTTGGATATGGGGAAATCGAGTCCCTTTGTAACCACACCTTTAACTTTTGGCCATTGATGGGATTGTTTGGCCCACCACCAACGACGAAATGTGGTAAATAAAAATGGTAGAAGTACCAATTGCAGAACAAGACCTGCTATTTGAAATTGACTAAGGGATTCAAAGTATTGCATGACTTTAGGTATTATTTATTTTTGTTTTTAAATCTACTCAAATTATCAATGCCCATGGCTTTCCAAAGTGCATTGGTGTCCATTCCCTTGGCTTCCACGGTTACATAAAATCTATTTTCGTAAAGAAATCTAAGTTCGGATTGAAAATCTGCTTTGGTATCTGCATCCCGATCGGTACCAAAAGTTAAAATTCCGTTGCGCTCTACTTTGGAATATCTTATGGTATTGTTGCTCTCGGAAGTTATTTTGTTTAGGTGTAACATTTTTAAGGGTATAATGGCACCAATCGCTTTCTGGCCGGCGGCATCCAAAATTTCCATTCTAATGGTGTCATCTCCAAAGCTGCCTACAACAAGTTGGGTATCGGTAATTTTGGGTTCTATTTTGTTCTGTTCCGAAGGATCCAAACTTAGATTGCTCAGTTTTTTCGGGAATGCCTCTATTAGTTGGTCATCTGTTAGTGGGGTCTTGGTGCCTAAATCCTTGCGTAGATCATCATATTTTTTATTGATATCCCCATTCTTTCCGCTAACTTCATTTATTGCCCCATCCAAAACTTTGGATGGTGAGGGATCTGACGTTTTTGGAGTTTCTTTACATGAAACCAAAAGCAGAATGACAAAGGCCGGTTTTAGTAGATTTTTCATTTTTTTTAATTGTATTGATCTAATTTTTTTAAATTTTCAAAGTCGATGTATGACCATAAGTCATCAGGGGAGTCCGATCCTTCTAAAGAAATTCGGAATCTATCATTGTAGATAAAAGAAATTTGGTTTCTTTTAATTTTTGGTTGTAAAAAAGCAACGGTTTTGTAGCCATCTCGTTCTTGGTATACGTATTCTGTTCCTTCCGGACCCTGATTCTTGAATTTTAAGCTATCAAAAAAGTTGCGAACTATGGCCTTTGAGCCCGACCCGTCCTCTATCCAGAAATTATAGGGGCTATCAAAAGAACCATACGCTCCATTGGCAGCTTGACTGCTGGCCTCGTATCTGTGTTCACCTAATTTTGCATTACCGTTAATATGTTCCGGTATTATGGCTAATAATTGTTCACCCGTTAAAGGCGCTTTCTTTTTTAAAGCTTTATAAAGAGCTTTTTGATTTTCGGAATCTTGGTATGGATTCTTAGTTGTGTTCCCTTTTTGGGAAGGAGAAGTGACCTTTGTGTCCACAACTTCTTTTTCATCTGTTTTGGAGCCCTCTTGACAGGCGGCTGCCAAGAGAATAATCAGTACATAAAATAGATTGGTTTTCATACGTATAAATGATTATGGTATTAATTTAAAATGTTCATCCAAAACTTTATTGGGTCTTTTATCCCTGTAGATGTAAGTGGCTTTTATATTGGCAGTGGGATTGGTATTGGGCTGGCCATAAGGAATGGTGTAGGATATTTCAAAAGTCCTGTTGGCTATACCATTGTTGTTGTAAACGGTCATTTTAAATATAGTACGCCCATTACCATTTTCTATATTTTTGGGCACTTCGTTCCAATGTAACCAAGGCTTCGTTTTTTCTCCAATTTTAGCGAAAAGGGTAGTGTTGCCATTGTTGATCTCAATTTTGGGAAAACTCCCGTCTGCATCAAGGTTGTAAAAACTCAATTGACCATTCATGTTTCTGGAAAATAGTAAGACTGCCAATAGTAGTATAAATTGCATATGCATGATTTTGTAGTTATTGGTTCTTAATAGTACTTTAAACTTTCATTTTGGAGGAAGATGTGTCAACCGTGGGGGCGGATATCAATACTGCCTATTTTATGTTGTTTTTTAAGTGTCGATTATTGAAATGATGGCATTGAAAATATTTGCGCATTGGGGAATGTTATATGTTGTTCTTCATAATAATACTTGAAAGTTGACGCTCCCTCAACAATGGATTCCAGTCTATTTTGACTATCAAAAGTCACGGTTACCCTACCATCGAAAAGAAAAACGGTGTTTTCTGGGCCAACGCCATCAATAATTTTTACGGCTCTTGGCTCTTTTTCTAAGCTAGAAATGGTGATCTTTGACGCAAAGTTGGGTATTTTGTGCATCACCGAGCCTTTGTTCATCGATAAGCCTGTAAGGTCCATGTCAATAGGGGCAAGATGTGCTACTGCACCAAACATTTGGATCATCTTGGTTTTTAACCAACCTTTACCAGGGGCGTTAATATATATGTAGCCCTCTTCGTCTGAATATAAAATTTTGTTTTCACTGGGGTAGATCGCCTTAAGACCGTAATTATCGGCATCAAAAAACATTGTGATGGTTGCGTCTGATGATGAAACGACTATACGCATATCTGAACTCCCTGTGGATACATTGATCATTTGATACCCATAATTCTTTTCACTAAAATGAAAAAAGGCTTCCAATTTTACCGAACTGGTTTTTTTTAGGTCTTTCTTTAGATGTACGCCTTTAAAGGTGACCAAGGTGGTTTTTTCGTTTTTGCCCGCTTTTACTTCTATATTATCATTGGGGTCGGTATCTGGAACAAAGGAAATGTGATCTAGTACCGTTTTGCCATCAATTTTCAAAGAAAAGCTCATGCCTTTGTCTTCCATCTCTTTAGTGGTATAGCCCAAAAATTCCATAGTAAAACTAGCCTCATCCGGTTGGTCATCTTCCAGGATGCCCTCAAAGGGATAAACAACTCCTTCCTGTAATTCTTCCCCTGTTTTAGGGTCTATAAAACTAACCGGTTCTATAATGTGCATGGCATTGCCCTGGGTAGCCATTTTTAGGAAGTTATATATCTGTTCGGTATCGCTACCCGTTTTTAAATTTTTATAAAAAGGAATATTGTTTTTTAGGGAATTTGGCATGTTTTGAAATGCGGTTGGTGCAGGTTCTCCATATTGAAGCATCCTATCGTACAGATTGTGAAAGGATTTATAGGCGTCTAGGGGATGAATGGTATTTTGCCAATAAAAGAGTTGTCCATTTTGCAAAATACTATTGAAAGTAGTTTGCAGGTCACCCTGCTGACCTAATTCACATGCACTAAATACAAATAGCTTATTGTTAATTTTAGGATAAGCGTCTGAAAAAAACTTGGGTATAAAAAATAATTCCCCGTACTCCAATGAAATACCCCTAACGTTTTTGCTCTTAATTAAATTAATTAATTCTTGTCGGTCTTTTTTTTCATATTTAATCCCTGAAGAAATATAGGTACGACACTTACTTGAAGGCTCCACATCCCCTTCTTCCACTTCACAAGTTTTAAGGGCATGTGAGCTAAAGTGCACCACATCATAATCGTTAAAGGATAAGTAATCTTCAAACGAGATACGCTGTTCGCTTTCTGTTTTATTGGCTTTATAGGTAACCCTACCTTTATAATTACGATACCCGGGCAACTTATTAAATGGAATTAAAGGATCAGCAGCTACACCAAATTGCCATGCGTAAGGAGCCAACAGAATAGCTTTCTTATTTTGTCGGTTTTCGCCCCGTTGTGCACCTACCACATTGGCGGGATTTTCGTCAGGCACGGAATTGTTAAGAACCGTGATAGGTGGTACTGTAACACTTGCATTACCACCTTTTGTTTCGGATGAAAATTCCTTAAGCTTAATTAACATTGTGGGGCCATTTTTGAGTCTAAAACTCAATAATTCGCCTCCTACACCTATTTCTTGTAGTTCAGGTATTAACCTAAGTTCTTTTACCATTTCCGCTACCGGTTTTAGTTGAATGGTATCTAAAATGGAAAACCCTTTTAGGATCACTGAATCCGGCATTTTGGAAAAATCATCCAAAACTTCATTTATCGCGCTGGCCTTATCCTTGTTGCTTTCATTGCATGCAAGCAAAATCAATGATAAAGAGAATAGGTATAGGAAGCGCATGGCATTGTGGTTTTTGAAACGGTTATTGATAACGGTAGCTGTTTAAATATTCTTAAACCACTCTACAAATTTATCACCTAAGAAGGGTACAGGACTCTCTTTGCCATTAAAAGCGTTCATTAATCCCATAATCCACATATAGAGTAGAACAAAAATGCCAAGGAAATTAATGATCCACCCCAATATGGGGATCATGCCTATGGCCCCTAACGCAAGACCTAAACAGGCAAGGCCAAGGGATTGTTTAATATGGTAGGATGCAAAGGCGTCCTTTTTGTCATTGTTCATTACAAAGGCTATGATAAGGCCAATGATGGTGATATAGGATATAATGGCAATGTTCTTACCTTCACTTGCCACGCTTGTCTTGTTATTCGTTGTTTCCATATTCGTATTTCTTTATAATTATTCATCACAGGCCGTGCTGTTGATCTCTGCTTTTAAATCACTTATGTCCGATTTATAGTTTGCCAGATTGGCGGTGGGGACACAGTTTAAAATTCCTTCAAGTGCTTTTACGTAGCTCAATCCCTCTGTTTTTAATTTATTACAATTGGAAACACTTGGGTCATTGCTATAGGCCGTTAAGGCGTTGGTATATGATTCGGCCTGGGAAAGGTATTTTTCCGACCAATTGGTACAGCCGGCGGTACCTATACCATCATCTTTGCTACATCCAACAAACCCTGACAGCACTAATAAGTTGCTGGCGATGTACAATAATCCAATGTGACTTTTCTTTGTTTTTTTCATTTTAATTGTAATTTATATTTAATATTTAGTTAGAAAATCTCTTTTACTATTCCATAATAGTTGTCAATAATGCATTTTTCGTTAGTAGGTATTCTTTTTCTACTCTATTGTTGTTATTACTATCCATAATGGTATTCAGGACTTATTTGTTACATACGTAACTTTTATTGATATTCTACAGGTACTGTATTTTCAGGCCTTTACCCTATTTTTACAAGGAATTGGGCGTGGTAGGTTAGGGCACCTACAGAATATGGAAATGGAAGAATGGATAATCTGGCGACTTGGCTTATTGTTTTCATTTATCACTATATACTGGAAGGTTAAATTTGATCTATTGTTTGTTCGATCAAATTTCTATTATGTGTATGACAAACAGTAAATCAATTGTAACATAAGATAGAACAGATGTAACCTTTTTGATGATACTACCCTTTGGATTTAGGATGTAGGAGTTTTTCCGAAGGTTTTTTTATAGCATTTTATAAAATACGAAGGACTGTTGAATCCGGTGGAATAAGCAACTTCTGCTATGGTTAACCCTGGTTTTTTAAGCAATTTTTGAGCTTGTTTTAGTCTTTCCAGCCGTATAAATGCAGTAGTGTTATGTCCGGTCAGGGCAATTAATTTTCTATGCAACTGCATTCGGCTCATTCCCAAAAGTTGGCTGAATTTTTTGACGGAAAAATCAGTATCCTGTAAATAATTATTCAGGATATCTTCTACCTTTAAAAGGAATTTCTCATCGGCTGAGGTAAAGGCAATGTCCTTGGGCTTAAAAACATTCTCTTTGTTGTAATGTGCCCTAAGTTTTTTCCTAGTTGTTATAATGTTCTCTATTCTTATTTGAAAGGTTTTTGGGTTGAACGGTTTAATCATGTATTCCTCCACACCACTTTGCAAGCCGGCAATTTCGTTTTCCGGATCGGTTTTTCCCGTCAGCATTATGATCGGGATATGGGAAGTTTTTTCATCGTTCTTTAATTCGTTGCAAAGTTCTATCCCATTTAATTTGGGCATCATTAGATCTGTAATTATAAGATCGGGAATTTTTTTGAGGGCAATCTGTACCCCTTCCTTCCCATTTTTGGCGGTAATGACCTTGTAATTGTCCTTCAAAATGGAAGACATAAAATTTAATAGGGATAGATTGTCTTCCACCAATAATATTAGAGGTTGTACTTCATTGGACTTTTTGGAGATGGTTCCCGGGTCATTTGTTGGAGTAACTGTTTCTGCAGGAATTTTGTCATCATTGATTGGATGGACAGGAATTTCCAAATTAAAAAATATTTTTTTATGATCATTGGAGTAGGAGGCGTTTACGGTTCCTTGCAGGTGTTCAACCAATTCCTTGACCAAGGATAGTCCAATTCCCGTTCCTTCATTGGTGGGACTTGTCTGAAAGAATCTTTCAAATAGTTTATCGGTATCTTTTTCTGTAGTGTTATCTATGTCATTGGAAACGTTTATTGTTAAGTAGTCGTTTTCCGATACACTAGCGTTAAAGTCTATATGTCCATTGGCTGAAGTGTATTTTATGGCATTACTTAAGAGATTACCAACAATCTTTTCCATAATATCAGGATCAAATAAAGTCATGGACATATTTCCCACGGTGTGGGAGAAAATTAGATTGTGGTTTTTAGCAAGATATTCAAAGGGTTCCAGAAGGGATAAGATAAAGCCTCCCAAATGGATTTTTTCTGGATTCAGTTTTAGGGAACCGGTATCCAATTTATTCAATTCCATCATTTGATCCACTAAATCCAGAAGTCTTTGGGTATTTTTATCTACCAACATCAGGTCCTTTTTTAAATCGGGCTTTAGGTCATTTTCCAACTGATTTTTAATTGGCCCGTTAATTAATGTCAAAGGTGTTCTGAATTCGTGGGAAATATTGGAGTAAAATTTTGCTTTGAATTCATTCAGTTCTTTTAACCTAATGGTTTCTTGGCGCTCAAATTTTAATTGCATTTTTATATTCCACCTCCATTTAAAATATCTGTATATTAAATATATAGCAGTTAAAAATATCAGTGCATATATCAGAATGGCACTATTGGTCAAGTACCAAGGTTTATTAATAGCAAAGCTATAAGAATCTTTCTTGTTGTTCCAAACCCCGTCATAATTACTGGAAATAACCTTAAAAGTGTAGTTCCCTGGGGGTAAATTGGTATATCGTGCACTATTTTCGTTACCGGATAAGGTCCAATCGGTATCGTAACCCTCAAGCTTAAATTGATACTGATTTTTTATGGGAAGGGAGTATTGTAAACTGGCAAATGAAAACGCAACGGTGTTTTCCTTATAGTTGAGCTTTACATTGGGAATTAGGGGCTTTGCCGTGTTGAAAACTTCAAACTTGGTGATTACCGTTTTTGGGAGCACTGTACTTATTTCTATGTCCGAAGGGTTAAACCAATAATAACCATCCAATCCCCCAAAATACAAGTTGCCATTTCTTGCCTTAAAATATGCCCCCGTATTAAATTCAGTGGCAAGTCCGTCATAATTGGTGTAATTGACAATTTTTGGTGTAGAATCCAGTTTTTGCGGCACATAAAATTTGGTGATGCCCCTATTGGAACTTAACCATAAATTGTTTTGTTCATCTGGCAAAACGGCATAGACCACATCATTGGCCAGCCCTTCTTTTACGGTGTAATTATAGAATTGTTCCTTTACAACATCAAAGGCACAAAGACCATTGCCGTTGGTGCCGACCCATAAGATCCCCTTATTGTCGTAGTAAAGGGATTTTATATGATTACTGGCCAAGGAATTTGCATTTCCGGGTTGATGTCTATATACTTTAACTTCATTGGTTTTAAGGTTTATTTTGCAAATGCCATCGTCCTGGGTACCTATCCAAATAAATTGACCGGCTTCCTGGGCAATTGCCCTAATATTGTTGGAAGGAAGTCCTTTGCCGGATTTACTTTTTTTAAATGATCTTAGGATACCCTTGTATTTATTTACCTTGAAAAGTCCGCTCTCCCTAGTACCTACCCATTTATTGTCGTCAGTATCATTCTGTATACACCATATGGTAACATTTTCTAGGTTTTTGAGATTTGGATATTCAATTATATTCTCTTTGACATCCATAATGTGTAGTCCGCCTTCCTGGGTGCCAATCCATAGATCCCCATCATTATCGCTGAGCAGGCTCATAATTCTATTGGATCTGAGCCCCTTTTTATTATCGGTCTGATAGGTGTGCCATTCATTTTTGCGTGGGGAGAACCTGGACAGGCCCTTGCCACTTGTTCCTATCCAAACATTGTTTTGCGCATCCAATGTTATGGATCTTACCACGTCTATGTTAATATTCTCCGGTGTTTGAAAGTTGATTACGGAGTTGAATTTTTCCAATAGGGGATCATAATAATTTAAGCCTGCGCCATCGGTTCCAAACCAGATGGTACCTGTATAGTCCTCGTAAATACTGAGGATATCTTTGTACTGAATTGTTTTGGGGTTGTGTTTTTCTGGTAAATATTGGTTTAATTGACTTTGTGCAATATCAATTTTAAAAAGTCCATCGCCATAGGTACCAATCCACAATTGATTTTTAGTGTCCAGTAACATGGTAAGTACATAAATGGTATTTAGGCTATTTTTTAAATCTTCGATAAAAATATCCGGACGTTTAAACAAGCTGTTGCTAGATTCCCTGTACCAAACACCTTGGCCAAAAGTCCCAACCCACTGATTGTTTTTATGGTCAAAAAGAATAAAGCTATAATTGGAAGTGGAATTTTTATTGCCATCGGGATAACGATAGTGTATGTTTTCCGGTTGTTGGGGGTCTAATTTTATAATATATTTTTCGCAACTGAGCCAAAGATTACCAGAGTGATCTTGGGTAATGGAATTTATGGAGCTAATTTTATCAGGGCCGATAATATGCTCTATTTTTTTGGTTTGGAACGATAGTTTGTAAAGTCCGGTTGAATAGCTCCCGAACCAAATGTTTTTTTGTTGGTCTTCAAAGATGGTACTGGCATCCTCTATTCCGTTAAGGGGTTCAAAAGAGTTGTTGTCCTTATTTAATTTGTGTGGTATTTGCGATATGGGAATTATCCATAATTCATCGTTGCTATCTACAAATACCTTTCCTAATTTACTATAGGTGGGGTTGGTGATATCCTTAAAGTACTGTTTGTACTTTTCAAAACTTCTGCCATCATATTTGTTTAGTCCGTCCTGTGTTGCGATCCATAAAAATCCAGTTTGGTCTTGGGCTATTGAAATTGCCGAATTTTGGGACAATCCATCCTTTACGGACAATGGACGAAAGGTGACTTGTTTTTGTGATTGTACGGAAAAACAATAAATAAGTAAGACGTAGTTTACAAAAACTCGTATATAATTTGGAGTCATATGTTAATTACGTTAATTCAATTGATAATTTTTTGCAACTTAATGTAAAGACGGTATTAACATATGAATAATATTTATTAAAATCTACAAATAGCATTAAAATATATGATTGCACCAAGAACTATTATAGGCCAATGATAAATTCTTAGTAATATATGGGGTGGAATTAATAAGTTATTTAATTGAATCAGGGATATTTGTATTGGGGGTAACTATCTGTCGGATTTGGTGTTGAAACGGACCGGTATTTTTTTTATGAATTAAGTTGCGCAATAATTAATGATAATTGTATATTTGCAGCCGCTAAAGGCAGAACCTGTCATATTTAGTGAATGGTGGCATAGCTCAGCTGGATAGAGCACCTGCCTTCTAAGCAGGCGGTCCTAGGTTCGAATCCTAGTGCCATCACGACACGAAACCTCCTATAAACAGGGGGTTTTTATTTTTTAATTAATTTTGACGTAAAAAAATGTTCTAAAATGTGCATAGTTTGTGCATAGTTATTGATTTTAACAATACTTTAGTGTTTTTTGATATCAATTGTGTCGTTTTGAATGCAATGCTGGGCATTAGGTATCAAGGTGAGCAATTGTAGGGGTCAAGAACAATTGTTGTGTTTATGCAAATATTGTAGTTAATCTATAAAGGAAGAATTCTACATTCTTGTACCAATGCCCAGTTTTGTATACGCCGTTTGCATTTTTATACTCGAACGTC
>NZ_JASWIM010000023.1:0-96974 GCF_030291335.1 Arenibacter flavimaris | reverse complement strand
CAATTGCGTCTGATTATTGGTCTTCCAAACGACATTGCTTTTCATACCATTAAGATAAGAAAATCGATACTTTTTTTAAAATCATAAACAAAAAAAAGAGACTGCCTTTTTAGACAGCCTCTTCAATTCACAAAATATTGTATTATTTATTGACCGCCAATTGACCCACGTTGTTCCATTCGGTAACATTGGCAATTTTACTGTCCACAAAATCCACTTCTTTTAATTTTTTGACATCCCAGAAGAACCATTTTCCGGTTTTCTTTCCTTCGGTATATTCACCCATGGATATTTTTTTTCCATCTTCACCGTACATCTTCCATTCACCATGGAGTTTTCCATTTAGAAATTGACCTTCCTGGGAAACTACTCCATTGTCATGGTAATAGGTGGCCTTCAATATTTCACCATCTAGTTCAAAAACAGGTTTTATATCTTGAGCGTTGATTACAACTGAAAATATAAGTGCAAAAATCAATGTTATTCCTTTCATTTTTTTTTGGGATTTTAAGTTTTTCAATAATCTCCTAACGAAATAAAGATACATATATTTTACGAAAAATAAACCTTAAGTTAACATTAAATTTACATTGAACTGCCAAACAGCTGTTTTATAGTTACTTATAAACCAAAGAAACTCCCTATTTTAGGGAGTTTCTGTTTTCATCGATTATTCGATGTGTTACAACTACAAATTATTGAGCTTCATTCTGAGGAATAGGGAATTGTGCAACCCTATTGTCTCCGGCCCTGTCTATTACCAGTTCATCCAGCCTATCAAACCTTCTTAAATCTATCCAGCGATGCCCCTCGGCAAATAATGAATATCTTCGTTCGTACAAAATCCTATCTTCATCCACACTACCTGGAAGAACAGGGTCTAGTCCGGCAGCATCCCTCACTAGGTTGATAGCCATTTCAGCTTCGCCAGGGTTATCTGCCATATTCGCTTCTGCATATAACAAAATAAGCTCTTCATTCCTAATTATTGCAACCGGATCAGTACTGGATTCATAAATATATACATCATGTGTCCCAGGTGTCAATCCTGCAATATTTAGTGGGCCGTCGGTTCTCAGTACCGCTTTCCCCAATCGACTATCTCCAGGTTCGGCTGAATTAACAAAATCTGGATGTGCAATTCTCGCATTGGCACCCGTGGAATTCTTGGCAAAAAACAACTGGTTCAATTCATCGGACCCCGCGGATGAAAATTGGTAATATGCTCCTAAATACAAGTCCCCCGTGAAATCCATAAAGGAATCCTCCAAAGCACTTAGAACAAGGGGATAGTTACCTTGATAGGCAGCTGCCCTTGCCGTTAGGGCTCTATTGAATTCCAAATAGGATACGCCCAAGGTATTGGGAGAAACGTCCCCTCCGGTGGCCAAATCAGTGGCCGCGGAATTCAATAAACCTATAATAGTTGTTAACGCGGCATCATAACCTTCGAAGCTGCCCAGATTATCAGGATCGGCCACATCGGTCCGTATTCCGTTTTGATACAACATATTAAGTACGGTTAACAGTTGATGTGCCTTAATAGTGTTTGCAAACCCCCGAATAGCAGCCTTTTCAGCCTCGGAAAAATCTGTTGTCGTATTTTCCAATCCTTCCAGCAAAATATTACATTCCTTAACTACAGCATAACGGGCCGAATACGGTGTTGTAAGATAAAAGGCGTTATCATCCAAGACCCCGGTCATAAGATCCCCGGTCCATCTGGGATCAGAACTCTGATGTCTCCAATAGTCCCGGCCAACAACCGAAATAACATCTTCTTGGGTATTTAAACGATCTCTCATATCGGCCAGTATTCCGGACACCACTTGAGGAAGTTCCGGTCTGGACACTCCTTCCGAAATGGATGTTGTTTCTGGACCGTTTAAATCTTTCCCATCTTCAATAGTACAACCAAAAACCAGCAATCCGATCAAGGTCATAAATAGAACTTTTAATTTATTTGTGATTTTCATATTATTATTTTTAAATGTTATAGTCCAATTGATAAGTGAAACATAAATCTTTTGGACGATGGAAATGGTGCCACTTCAATTCCTATCCCTGCTGCTGCCGAACCAAAATTAGATACTTCTGGATCGTAGCTATTGTAGTCAAAAATACTAATGATATTGTGTCCGGAAAGACCAATTTTAACATTGGAAACATTTCCTTTAAACAATTTTTGGAGCGTGTTTTCGGGAAGGTTATAATACAAACCTACTTCCCTTAATTTTAAATACGAAGCGTCTTCCACAAAAGGTCCTGCAAAACCGGCGCCATAAGCACTAAGCCTATAACTTCCATTGTTGAGGGCACCTGAAGGGTCTAAATTCATTTTATCAAAATCGGCACTGGTTCCGCCAAAATCTGAAAGTAACCTACTTAGATTTACATTATCCCCCCCTTTTTTCCAATGCCATAAAAAGGATAAAGAGAAGTCCTTATACTTGAAATTGTTATTAAATGACATTTGAAAATCCGGTTCTGCATCCCCCAAAACGACTACGTTGCCATTTTCATCATTACCAACAATTTGGGTAGCACTTTTGCCCTCCTCAATTCTAAATGTTCCCAGACCCGTACCAAAACCTTGAGTATCAAATGAGGCCACGGTTAATTTTGTGATTTCAGATTTATTTTTAAACCAACTAATTCCGGAATCCCATGAAAAGTCCTCATTGTCAAAGGCATTTACATTGATTCCTATTTCGGCTCCCTTATTTTGCAAAGCTCCGGCATTTGCCCATCGAAAGGTATAGCCCGAAGAGGGTTCGTTATCCGCTTGGAGAATTAGATCTTCCACCTTCTTGTTATACCATGTAAATTCCAAGGTCACTTTATTATTGATAAAACCGGCATCCAGACCAATTTCAAATTCCTTTTGCCTTTCGGGCTGTATGGAGGGGTCCCCAAGCGTTGCCGGGGTAATTATCCCTACATTTCCGTCGATCAAAGAATTTATATAGGTCGTAAAAAGTGCCCCATTTGGCGCAAAATTACCTGCTTCCCCATAAGCAGCACGTAGCTTCAACTGATTAACGGCCTCCAGTTTCCAAAAATCAAAATTGTGAATATTCATTGCTACGGAAGCCTTTGGATAATAAAATAGCTTATTGGCATCACCATTGTTTGAGGACTTATCTCCCCTTATCCCAATGGTTCCCACTAATTTATCTTGAAAATTAACCTCCTCCTGAACGAAAAACCCGGCATCTTCCTGTTCCAATCTAAACTGGTCTACCTTTACATTGGCAGCCTGATCCACATTTTGTTCAGAAGCTATTAAGCCAGTTGAGGTTACCCTAACAGTGTTTTGGGAAAACTGCTCATTGGTCACCCCTGCTTGGGTGGTAAAACTAAGTTCATTATCGGTTCGAAAATTATGTACAAGAAACCCCGAAAAATTAGCATCGGTGTTCTGTGTGGTACCATCGGATGACAATCCGTCCAATCCTCCTACATCCGGTCGCATAAACTGTAATTCCCTCGGAAAAAAAACGGTCGTTTTAAGAGTGTATGTGTCCATTCCAGCCTTAAGGATCATTTTCAAACTTTGATTTTCATTTCTAAATAAATTCACATCCAAAGATCCACCGGCAATCAATCGACTAACAGATTCGTTGTTCGTCATTACATCCCGGGTATGTATCTGATTGGAAGAATTCGCAGGGTGATCGGGGTAATTACCATCCGCATCGGGTAATAAATAATCCCATGGCCTAGTAAATAACAAAGAAACTCCTATGGTGGTGTTGGAGTTATCATTATTGAAGAACCCTCTATCCGCACTGGACTCAATATAATTTCCTGTTAAGGATAATTTAATATCATCTGTAATCCTGTGATCCACATTTAAACGAAGCGATTGTTTGGATGCCCCGGTCCTTTTCACAATACCATCTTCCTCATTGTTGGTAAAACTGCCAAAAAAAGAGGTTTTGTCGGACCCTCCTGAAATACTTAAATTAGTATTGGTAATAAAGCCCTTTTCTCCATAAATTTCCTGCTCATAATCACGTAGCCTGCCTGCAGATTCAGCCGCCGTAAACAATGCGCCTTCACTATATGCACTCTCTGCCAATGCCGCGGTCCAGTTTCTTTGACCCAACAAATTAACAGCTTCGTTAAATCCTACGGCTTGGGAAAAATTGATTTTTGTTTTCCCGGCCTTCCCCTTTTTGGTTGTAATAATTATTACACCTGCAGCGGCCCTAGACCCGTAAATGGCAGAGGCCGAAGCTCCTTTCAGTATCTCAATATTCTGAATATCGTCCGGATTTATATCCGCAATCCTATTTGAAGCGTTGTCCTGGGAATCGGTAGAGGAAGCACCACCACCGGCTGCATTGGAAATCTCATTTAGACCACCAGCAAAAACACTGTTGTTATTCACATAAACACCATCTATAATATATAAAGGCTGGCCCTGTCCATTAATAGAGGTAACCCCCCTCAATTTTACCGACATACCACCCCCTGGGGCTCCGGATGCCGCAGTAATTTGTGCTCCTGCAAATTTGCCGGCCAGGGCACCATCCAGAGTTTGTGGTGGTGTCCTTCCCGTTAACTCATCTGCGGATACCGAGGCTACTGCATTGGCGGAATTACTCCGTTTAACCGATGTTGCCAATCCTGTTACCACCACTTCCTCCAATCCTGTTGCAGATTCGTCCATAACAACATTTAAAGTAGTTGGGCCAGTTACCCGCATTTCTTTTAAGGCATATCCCAAGGACGAAAACACCAAGGTAGCCGGGAAATTATCCACTGAAATTTCGTAATTACCATCAAAATCGGAGGTAGTACCTGTTGTGGTACCTTTTATTACCACATTGACCCCTGGAAGTGGATCTCCCAGACTAGTGTCTGTAATCTTTCCCTTAACAACTCCCTGAGCCAACAAAAGCAGAGGTGCCATTAAAAAAAATAAGAACATGTTTTTCCTAATTAATTTCTGTTTCATATTTATAAGTTTAGTTAGAATTATATACTAAAATACTTAAGTTTTGTTAATATTCTCTAAAAATTATTAGAATTTGATAAAATTGAGTAACCCATATTTCGAATTTCCTAATTGCGGATATTTTTTTCAGCTTACCCTATTACTTCTTACATTTGCCTGATCATAGATGAAAAAAAAGATGTATAGAAGTCATAATTGCGGTGAATTACGGGAAAGCCATCAACACACAGAGGTTACCCTGTCTGGATGGGTCCAAACGGTTAGGGACAAAGGTTTTGTGATATGGGCCGATTTACGCGACCGATATGGTATTACCCAGCTCATTTTTGATGAGGAACGCTCCTCAAAAGAGATTATGGAAATTGCCAAATCCCTAGGTCGTGAATTTGTAATACAGGTTAAGGGAACCGTTATTGAAAGGACCTCCAAAAACCCAAATATACCTACCGGAAATATAGAAGTTTTGGTCTCGGAAATCAAAATACTCAATAAATCCTTAACCCCCCCTTTTACCATTGAGGACCAAACCGATGGTGGCGAAGATATCCGTATGAAATTCCGATATCTGGACATTCGCAGAAATCCTGTAAAGAACAACCTAATATTTAGGCATAAAGTGGCCATTGAGGTGAGAAAATATCTCTCCGACCAAGGTTTTATTGAAGTGGAAACTCCCTATTTGATCAAATCCACTCCAGAGGGTGCCAGAGATTTTGTAGTTCCAAGCAGAATGAACGAAGGCCAGTTTTATGCCCTGCCACAATCGCCCCAAACATTTAAACAATTATTGATGGTCGGAGGAATGGACAAGTACTTCCAAATCGTTAAATGTTTTAGGGACGAAGATCTAAGGGCGGACAGGCAACCGGAATTTACACAGATAGATTGCGAAATGGCCTTTGTGGAACAAGAAGATATTTTAAATGTTTTTGAGGGACTAACCAGGCATTTATTGAAGGAAATAAAAGGGGTCTCCCTTGACAAGTTTCCTAGAATGACTTATGATGAGGCCATGAGAAAATATGGCAACGATAAACCGGATATCCGTTTTGCCATGGAATTCGGTGAGCTTAACGCCATTGCAAAACATAAGGACTTTGGAATATTCAACGAGGCCGAATTGGTAGTGGGTATTGCCATACCTGGAGGAGCGGCCTATACCAGAAAAGAAATAGACGCCCTTGTAGACTGGGTACGTAGGCCACAAATAGGGGCCAAAGGAATGGTCTATGCCAAATTCAACAACGATGGCACCTTCAAATCTTCAGTAGACAAATTTTATGACCAGGAAGATCTTGCAAAATGGGCAGCTGCAACAGGCGCCAATGCAGGGGACCTAATATGCGTACTATCCGGGGAGACCCATAAAACGAGGACACAATTAAGTGCACTTAGAATGGAAATAGCCCAGCGTTTAGGATTACGCAAAAAAGATGAGTTTGCTCCGCTTTGGGTAATCGATTTTCCATTATTGGAACTAGATGAGGAAACAGGTCATTACCACGCCATGCACCATCCATTTACCTCACCGAAGCCCGGACAGTTGGAGCTACTGGACACGGACCCCGGCGCAGTAAAGGCCAATGCCTATGATTTGGTGCTGAACGGCAATGAAATTGGAGGTGGCTCCATACGGATTCACGATAAGCAAATACAAGCCACTATGTTCAGACATCTTGGCTTTAGCCCAGAGGAAGCCAAGGCACAATTTGGATTTTTAATGGATGCCTTTCAATATGGAGCACCGCCCCATGGTGGTTTGGCATTTGGCCTCGATAGATTGGTAGCCATTTTGGGCGGACAGGAAACTATACGGGACTTTATTGCTTTTCCCAAAAACAATAGTGGTCGCGATGTCATGATCGATGCCCCTGCCCCGATTGACAATTTACAGTTGAAGGAACTTCACCTAAAATTGGATTTATAATCATATCTTTAAAATCCTGCTAGTCAAAGTAACTAGCGGGATTTTTTCAAAATCATGACAGCACTAAAAAAATCTTGGCTTACCAACTTTTTGGTTTGGCGCGCAAAACATATCTCCCAAAGGCAATTTATTTACATCCTTAGTATTTTGGTTGGGTTTACTTCTGGGATAGGTGCTGTTGTCCTTAAAAATTTAACTCACTTTTTTCAACATCTATTGGAAGGTAATTTGGTAAGGTATTACCACAATGCCTTTTATTTTGTTTTTCCTATAATTGGTCTTACCCTTGTTTGTTTGATCATTAAATACGTGATCCGCAACAAGGTGAGCCATGGTATTCCCTCTACCCTCTTTGCCATTTCCAAGATGAAGGGAATAATGCGGAAATATCAGATGTTCGGATCCATTCTTACAGCACCCATTACCGTTGGTTTCGGAGGATCTGTTGGTCTGGAGGGCCCTACCGTGGCAACAGGAGCTGCCATAAGCTCCAACATTTCAAGGATGTTCCACGTAAACCAGACCACAAGGAATTTACTTATAGGCTGTGCGGCAGCAGGAGCCATGGCCTCCATATTCAAAGCCCCCATTGCAGCCATTATTTTCGCCATTGAAGTATTTAGCCTAGACCTGACCATAGCCTCCATGCTGCCCCTGCTCTTGGCTTCCCTTTCAGGAATTATAACATCCTACTTTTTCTTTGGGAGCGATGTGCTTTTGCCCTTTAAAATTGAGGACGATTTTATTATTTCGGACATTCCCTTCTTTGTAATCCTAGGCTTGTTTGCAGGTCTAACCTCCATCTATTTCACAGAAGTATATGAGCGGATCCAAAAAATATTCGACAGAATAGGTTCTCCCATCAAAAGGTTACTTTACGGCGGAATTGCTATTGGAATATTGGTTTATTTGGTCCCTCCTTTATACGGCGAGGGTTTTGATGTTATCAACAACCTCATCTTGGGAAAGCCTGAAAAGGTTTTGGAAAATAATATTTTCCATTTGGACCTTACGAATATATGGTTAGTAATTGGACTATTGGCCGGATTGGTTTTTTTTAAAATTATTGCCTGTGCCCTAACTTTTGGTGCGGGGGGCGTTGGGGGTATCTTTGCCCCTACACTATTCATGGGAAGTATAATGGGCAATTGTATTGCAAAAGCAATTAACAATTTAGGAATCTTATCAAACCAAATTTCAGAAAGTAATTTTACACTTGTGGGTATGGCCGGACTTATGGCCGGCGTTCTCCACGCCCCCCTCACTGCAATATTCCTTATAGCCGAGGTAACTGGGGGATATGAATTGTTCATTCCTCTAATGATCACCTCTACTATCTCCTTTTCCATCACCAAATATGTGCACCCACATTCTGTTTACAACATGGAGTTGGGCAGAAAAGGAGAGTTAATTACACATGATAAGGACCATGCCGTTTTAACTTTGATGGATATAGACAAAGTTATTGAAGATAATTTTGTCCCAATATACCCGGAGATGAATCTGGGGGATATTGTACATCAAGCAGTGGTAAAATCCAATAGAAATATATTTCCGGTAATTGACAAGGAGGACAATACCCTTTTGGGGATTATTTTGTTGGATGACATACGCCCCATAATGTTCAATCAGAAATTGTACAAGGAAGTAATGGCGGGCGACATTATGAACACCCCTCCCGATATAATTGAATTGGACAAGGATAAAATGACGGATATTATGGAGAAGTTTCAAAGTAGCGGAGCTTGGAACCTGCCCGTTATTAAAGATGAAAAATATGTAGGTTTTATCTCCAAGTCCAAGTTGTTGACCGCTTACAGAAGAAAATTAATAAATTTAACCTCATAAAATCCCAGTTAGGAATGAAGTATATTATTTCTTTGATTCTAATAGCTTCCATAACCTCCATCGTTTATGGGTTTAACATAAGTGAGGAAGATGTGGTCTTATCCAATAAATGTATAGGTTTTGGAACAGTCGGGATATTTTTGGTGGCCATGCCCCTCTTTCTTATCAAAGTTAGTAAAGGCAAAAAAATGAAGGACTATATGCTTACTGAGGAAAACATCCTAAAAATGCAGGGAAAGGAAAAGAAGCCTACTGACAATCAGTGATTTTCATATTTTTTTAAATCGATTATATCCAATTTTGCCCAAAAAAACATAAATTAGTAATATAAACCATTATTATTTTAATTTCATTGGAATGACTGGAACAGTAAAATTTTTTAATGAATCCAAGGGATATGGCTTCATTACCAACGACGACACAGGTAAGGATATTTTTGTTCATGCAACTTCATTAAACGGCACTGAACTTAACGAAGGCGACAAAGTGGAATACGAGGAAGAGGAAGGCCGAAAAGGAATAGTTGCTGCAAGGGTGCAGGTAATTGGCTAATACTATTTATTTAAAAAAATGTAAACCCTTGGTGATCGCTAGGGGTTTTGGTTTTTGACCATTTATCAATGCCTTGGCTATTTTACCAGTACCAATACAAAGCCATCCGCTCCACTACCCGAAGAGGTGTTGTTTTGGTCTAAGACCAATTGTGACTTGGCAACATCAATACCACCTACCTCCTTGTCGTTTAATTGCAAATAATCCTGGTCTTTCCCCTGTAGGATGGAATAAGCATAGGTGCCCGTTGGCAAGCCGTTGTATAGTGCGCCTGATTCGTCATTGTTGGTAACGAGCAAGGTCCCATCCTTGGTGTCGAATTCCCATATAATTTTACCTTTTTCAAAGTCTTCATCAACCCCAGCGAATCCACCACTAACGTTCATCAGGTTCCAAGTTCCACTAACCTTGTCCTTCTTTTCGGGCGTACTTTCTGTGGAACATCCATGTAGGACAAAAATCAGAACCAGGAAGCGTATTAATCCATATACTTTCATTATATCTCAGATTGTTGAATTAAAAAGTAGATGCAAAATCTGCTAATAAGTTGCGTATTGGGCAAAACCAATTGGAAACATTCTAATTCAAATTGCGCTTCTGAATAAAAAAGCGCTTCAAAATTTCCGATGCCTCCTTCTCCATGACCCCTTTTACCAATTCGGTCTTGGGGTGTATTTTGGTACCCATGGTTATAAAACCCCTATCCAAGTCCCTTGCTGCATAGACAACCTTGGAAATTTGGCTCCAATACAGTGCCCCCGCACACATTTGACAAGGTTCCAGTGTTACGTATAGGGTGCAATTGTGTAGATACTTCCCTCCTAGAAAATTGGCCGCCGCGGTTATGGCCTGCATTTCGGCATGTGCAGTAACATCGTTCAAACGTTCGGTTAAATTATGCGCCCTGGCAATAATCCTATTCTCAACAACAATAATGGCACCAACGGGCACCTCTCCTATTTCAAAAGCGGCTTCTGCCTCCTGTAAGGCTCTCTTCATAAAATAAGTGTCGTCAAAAGGATTGATCATACCTAACATTTTAAGCCACAATAGTAAACAATATTGGTGAAGGGTCAAAAAAAATACCATTTGATTAAATTATCCTGAAAAACCGCCAATGATCCACTAAAAAACATACCATTCAACGTTTAAATACCTTAGTTTTGCGTAACATTTTTAGTATGCCCAAGGGAATTCTACAACATATTAACGACCCCAAGGATATTCGAACCTTGGAAATAGTCGATTTATTGCAACTTGCCCAAGAATTAAGGGAGTTCATCATAGACATTGTAGCTACCAAAGAAGGGCATTTGGGGGCCAGCTTGGGTGTTGTGGAACTAACGATCGCCATTCACTATGTATTTAACACCCCAAAAGACAAGCTAATATGGGATGTTGGACATCAGGCTTACGGCCATAAAATATTGACCGGACGTAGGGATATATTCGATACCAATAGGCAATTGGGTGGAATAAGCGGATTTCCCAAACGCACAGAAAGCATTTATGACGTATTTGGCACTGGACATAGTTCAACCTCTATTTCAGCAATCCTAGGAATGGCTTTGGCCTCCCAAATAAAGGGGGCAAAAAATATACAGCACATTGCCGTCATAGGTGATGCCTCCATTGCTAGCGGTATGGCCTTTGAAGCGCTTAATCATGCCGGGGACACCAACGCCAACGTCCTTATTATCCTAAATGACAATGCCATAGGAATTGATCCTAGCGTAGGTGCCTTGAAAAAATACCTTACCAATGTTAAAAAAGGCACAGCCAAAGACGAAAACATTTTTGAATGTTTAAATTTTAATTATTCCGGCCCTTTGGACGGACATGATCTGGCTATGTTGATAAAAGAGCTAAAGAGGTTAAAAGATATTGAAGGGCCCAAATTGCTCCATATTATAACTACCAAGGGAAAAGGACTCAAAAAAGCTGAGGAGAACCAAGTAGCGTACCATGCTCCAGGAAAATTTAATAAAGAAACGGGCGACCTTTGGCCCAAAACCTCGGAAAAACAACCTCCAAAATATCAGGATGTTTTTGGGTACACCTTGGTAGAATTGGCTAAAAACAATGAACATATTGTAGGTATAACCCCAGCCATGCCCACCGGAAGCTCCCTTAAATATATGATGGAACAAATCCCGGAAAGGGCTTTTGATGTGGGCATTGCCGAGCAACATGCCGTAACCATGGCTGGTGGAATGGCCGCAGAAGGCCTGGTCCCATTTTGCAATATATACTCTACTTTTTTACAGCGTGCCTATGACCAGATCATACATGATGTAGCACTTCAAAATCTCCCCGTTATTTTCTGTTTGGATCGTGCAGGTATAGTTGGGCAGGACGGTGCCACCCATCACGGAATATATGATATGGCCTATTTACGGTGCATACCAAATCTTATTATTTTTGCACCTTTGAACGAAATCGAACTTAGGGATATAATGTTCACGGCACAGCTGGGTTTAGGACAACCCATAGCCATAAGATATCCAAGAGGAAGAGGGGTAACACTGGATTGGAAACAACGGTTTAACAAAATTCCGATAGGATTATCACAAGAATTAAAAAAAGGTACGAAAATTGCTGTACTTTCAATCGGTCATATTGGGAACATGGTGGTTGATTTACTAAAAAGCACGAAGGACGAGGGCCAAATTGGCCATTACAATATGCGTTTTGTAAAGCCTTTGGATACGATTATGCTGCGGAAAATATTCTCGGCCTATGAGCAGGTGATCACCATTGAGGATGGCTGTAAAATGGGGGGATTTGGAAGTGCCATTTTGGAATATGCCAACGAGATGCATAGTTTTGTCCCAATAAAGATTTTTGGAATTGAAGATGTTTTTATAGAGCACGGAACTGTGGAAGAGCTCCATAAAATAGCTAAAATAGATATATCGACCTTAAAAAAATATATTAACAACCTCTTGAATACTGATTAGCATGTACGGTAAAATTTTCATTATTGTCCTTCTGTTTCTAAATTTTAATTTTTTATTCGCACAAGATACTATTCCCGCTCCACAAGCCCCGGATTCCATACAAGTAGATTCTATGCGTATAGATACCATAGTAATACGGACCTTGCAGGACAAAATTAAATACATTCCGCGTGGTGCAGACCTGACAAATCCCGTTGTCTCCTTTAAGCGCACCAAGCCCCTAGAAGAAAAATACAGACGATTTAGAATTCCTTCGTTTTGGGAAAAGGAGAATAAACTTGGATTTAATTTTAGTGAAGTAGCCTTTGTAAACTGGAATGCCGGGGGTAACAATTCCATTTCCGGATTGGCCAGCGCCAAATTTGTACGAAATTATAAATTTCGATACGTTCAACTCAACAACAATTTGGACATACGATATGGCCTCAATGCCCAAGAAGGTTTTAAATTAAGAAAGTCCGATGATGCATTACGGTTTTCCTCCACCTTTGCATTTCGAAGGGATACCATAAGCAATTGGTACTATTCCGCTAGTGCCGAATTTAGGACACAGTTCTCCAATGGTTACAAATATCCCAATAGGGATAAACCAATTTCCCGATTTATGGCTCCTGGCTATGCCCTATTGGGTGCTGGTACTTCCTATATTCCAGAAGGCAAGAAATTCAACCTGCGCTTAGCCCCTCTCACCTTCAAATCCACCTTTGTGTTAGACCAAACTCTTGCCAACAGTGGTGCTTTTGGGGTACAAAAAGCACTTATAGACACCGATGGCAACATAATAAAAGAGGGCGAAAACGTATATCTGGAATTTGGTTTTCTGGTCTCCAACTCCTGGGAAACCATGGTTTATGAAAATGTAAAACTAAATCACAGGTTACAATTATACTCGGACTACGTGAAAAATTTCGGGAACATAGATGTTGACTGGGAAGTAAATTTGGATTTAGCCGTAAACAAATATGTAAAGGCCTCCATTGGCACCCATGTTTTATATGACCACGATATAATTTTCGACGAGGTTAAAGCCGCGGATGGCACCATTACAACCCCAGGAAAACGCAAGGTACAATTCAAACAATTACTGGGCGTAGGTTTGATCTATGATTTTTAAAGCTGTTTTCCCATAATCTTATTATGGATGTGCACCGCAGCACTATCCGATAAGCTGGCAACATAACAGCAGGTACTCAAGAGTATATCGTAGATGGAACCTTTGGTTTCCCTATAAGGTTCGGGCAAAGTAGAAATCATAAGTCGGTCATAATTGGAACTATTCCCTTCCTTATTCCTGATCAATGCCGTTGCATATACATCCAAAATGTCCGAAATTATCCTGTAACCCGCTATTTCCTTTTCCAACACCTCCTGGGACCTATAGATCTTCTGTACACTTAAGGTAATAATATCCTCTATTTGTGCCTTAAACTTGCTTTTATCCATTAAGGAAACCGAAAATTCCCCGTTTAGGATAGCATCCTCGTTTTCAATAAAAATAGTAATGGCATCAGAGATCAAGGTGTTGATAGCAAGAGCCCTTAAATAGCTCAGACGATCTTCCATATATGCCAAATTGTTATACTTTTTTATGTTGATACTGTCCTTGACCAACTTAATTAAATACTCCAAGGCATAATCCTCTGAAATAAGGCCTAAATTGATTCCGTCCTCAAAATCGATAATGGTATAACAAATATCATCTGCAGCCTCTACCAAAAAAGTAAGCGGGTGTCTACAAAAACCGACATCACTGCCCTTTCCCCTCGATTCGAGTCCCAGCTCCGCGGCCACCTCCTGAAAAGAAGACACATCCTGTTGAAAAAATCCAAATTTCTTGTCCGCTATATGCTTGGTGGGCTTTTTGGGCAAGGATTCCTTTGGGTATTTCATAAAAGCCCCCAGGGTAGCGTAACTAAGTCGCAATCCCCCTTCAACTCCTTGGCGGGATTCTGTTAATAATCTATATCCATTGGCATTACCTTCAAAATCTATAATGTCCTGATACTCTTTTGGTGTCAACACCTTCTCAAACTGTTTGCCCCTGCCTGTTTTAAAGTATTCCCCTATGGCCTTCTCCCCACTATGGCCAAAAGGAGGGTTCCCAATATCATGTGCCAGGGCTGCAGCGGCAACAATGGCGCCAAAATCGTTAAAGCGATAACCGTGCACTTCACGTAAATGAGGATGTTTTTCCAGAATTCTCTTCCCGGCGATCCTGCCAAGGCTTCTACCTACTACCGAGACCTCCAAGCTATGGGTAAGACGGGTGTGGACAAAATCGGTTTTGGAAAGAGGTATTACCTGTGTCTTGTCCTGTAGGCTCCTAAAAGCCGCAGAAAATATCACCCTATCGTAATCCACTTCAAAACCCAACCGAGTTTCATCCTGTTCCTTTCTAATTCTTTTGTTGGTATCACCAAAACGTTTCAAGGAAAGAAGCTGCTCCCAATTCATAATGTAATTTTAGAGGTCGCAAGATACATTTTTAGGATTTCAACACATAATAAAACCTAAAAACAGCGCTTACCCAACCAAACCACACACCCAATTTTTAACGATAAATTAAAGTTAAGATTACAATGGGTTTATTAGCAATCCCCATCTTAGCATTTGTCTTAAGACTATCTTGGTTTCATTGTAACTATTAGTTTTTGTCGACTATTGATGTGAAATCGGAAGCTACCTCTGGCCAAGGTAGCTTTTTATTTAAACTAATATTATTCCTAAGTTAACATTAAATTAACATATATATTGGTACTTTGTCCTCGACAAAAACTAATACTATATGAAAATGAAATGCTTAGCCCTAGGGCTTGCATTGTGCTCACTTTTTATATCCTATTCTCAAGAACCCAATGCCCCCGAATTTGGCAAAGGTCTTTTTAATTTGATGGGCAAGGACAGTACCTGGAGCTCCAAGATTGCGGCTAGAATGCAATTTTTGAGTGGCACGACTTGGACTGAAAATCCCAACGGAAATTATACAGACCCCGATTTTAATGCTTTGATAAGAAGGGCAAGGTTAAAATTTGATGGATTTGTATATTCCCCTAAACTTCGTTACAAACTGGAGTTGGGATTGTCCAACAGGGATATTTCCGGTGGTTCCAAATACACTGGTAACGCCCCGCGTTATATACTGGACGCCGTAATAATGTGGAATTTCTATCAAAATTTTGAACTTTGGGTAGGCCAAACCAAACTGCCCGGCAATATGGAGCGGATTATTTCTTCAGGCAATCTTCAAATGGTGGACCGTTCCCTATTAAATGGTCAGTTTACCTTAGACAGGGATATGGGCATTCAACTTAGACACCACTCCCATCTAACGGATACATTTGTGATACGCGAAATAATCGCAATTTCGCAAGGAGAAGGTAGAAATATCACCACTGGAAATCTAGGTGGCCATCAATACAGCGGACGCGTGGAACTACTTCCATTTGGTGAATTTAAAAGAGGTGGCGAATATAGTGGAGGCGATTTAAAAAGGGAAAAATCCCCAAAACTGATGGTGGCCGCCACGTACAACCTGAACCTCAATGCGGTTAAGACCAGAGGTAGCCAAGGGACATATATGGTAACCGACTTCGGTTTTCACCAAACCGATATCAACACCCTATTTCTAGATGCCATGTTTAAGTATAACGGATTCTCCTTTATGGCCGAATACGCATATAGGGATGCCGAAGACCCCATTGCGAGAAATATGGACGGTTCCCAGACCGGGGAGACAGTGCAGATAGGGCACGGATTAAATCTGCAAACCGGATATCTTTTAAACAGTAATTGGGAAATTTCCGGAAGATACACCAACATAGAACTGGAGAATAATATTACCATAGAAAACCCTAAAAATCAATACACCCTAGGACTTTCAAAATATATTGTTGGCCACAAATTGAAGGTGCAAACGGATATTAGCTATCTATCTGTTGGCAGTGGCCCTGATGAATTAATGTACAGACTGCAATTGGATGTACATTTTTAAGAATAAAATATAACCTTAAGATAACGTTACGAACCTAGAGACTTTAGATATTTGCAAACTATTTTTATAAGATAATGGACAATTTATATTTATTAATGATCATTGCCCTTGCCTTCTTGGCAATAGCAGATTTGGTAGTTGGGGTTAGCAATGACGCCGTTAACTTTTTAAATTCCGCAATTGGCTCCAAAGCCATTTCGTTCAGGACCATTATGATAGTGGCCAGTTTGGGTATAGCCATAGGTGCCATTTTTTCCAGTGGAATGATGGAGGTGGCCCGTAAGGGAATCTTTCACCCAGGTGAATTCATGTTCAGCGAAATTATGATAATTTTCATGGCGGTAATGATTACCGATATCCTGTTATTGGATTTTTTCAACACGGTTGGGATGCCCACTTCCACAACGGTATCCATCGTCTTTGAACTGTTGGGAGCCTCGGTAGCCATGTCCTTTATAAAAATTGCCTCAAGTGGGGGCGACTATATTGATATTTACAATTATATAAACACTTCAAAGGCTACTGAAATTATTTTGGGCATCTTGCTTTCCGTTGTAATTGCCTTTTCCATAGGAGCCATGGTTCAATATCTGTCCCGTATTCTACTTTCTTTCGACTTTAGAAAAAAGGCTAAGATAATAGGAGCGCTCTTCGGAGGTATTGCCCTGACAGCAATCACCTATTTCATTCTTATAAAAGGTTTAAAAGGGGCTACTTTTGTAAGTGATAATGTTCTGGATTATATAAAAAACAATACCGGCACCATTATCATTGGAAGCCTTGTACTTTGGACCCTGGTATCTTATATTATTTCGGTAATATTGAAATACGACGTGTATAAACTCATTATTATAGTAGGTACATTTGCCTTGGCACTTGCCTTTGCAGGGAACGACCTTGTTAACTTTATTGGAGTCCCCATCGCCGCTTGGCAATCTTTTGAGGCTTGGCAAGCTTCAGGGATTCCGGCAACCGAATTTAGTATGACAGTGTTGGCCGAAAAAGTTCCTACCCCCACTATTCTATTGTTCGTAGCAGGAATGGTCATGGTACTTACCTTATGGTTTTCCAAAAAGGCACGTTATGTAACCCAAACCGAAATTAACCTATCTAGGGAAGGGGAATCCAAGGAGCGTTTTCAACCCAATTTTTTATCAAGGGGAATAGTTCGATCGGCTATGATGTTGTCTACGGTCACCTCTGCCCTTTTACCAAAAGCCCTACAGGAAAAAATAGATTCCAATTTTAAAAAGCCCGTTATACCCCTTTCCAAAGATAAAACATTTGAAATGCCAGCTTTTGATATGGTAAGGGCTTCCGTTAATTTGATGGTTGCCGGGGTGCTGATATCCGTGGCCACCTCGTACAAATTGCCATTATCCACTACCTATGTAACATTTATGGTAGCAATGGGAACCTCTTTGGCCGATAGGGCTTGGGGAGCTGAAAGTGCCGTTTACCGGGTTGCCGGAGTATTGAATGTCATTGGAGGCTGGTTCTTT
The DNA here is from genome assembly GCF_030291335.1 of Arenibacter flavimaris. Lineage (NCBI taxonomy): Bacteria > Pseudomonadati > Bacteroidota > Flavobacteriia > Flavobacteriales > Flavobacteriaceae > Arenibacter > Arenibacter flavimaris. The sequence goes on along the minus strand of NZ_JASWIM010000023.1, from coordinate 79,228 downwards.
ACGGCCATTATAGCCTTTGTTTCTGCCGCAGTTATAGTTTCACTTATCAATATACATGTACCCTCCATGGTGGCGGTTCTGTTATTGTTGGCAATCCTCTTGTTGGTAAGAAATTATATTTCACACAACAAAAAATCCAAGGAAATCCGGGCGGAAGACAGTTTAAGAAAGGCTGAAAGCAGCTCTATCCAAGGGGTGATCGAAGAAAGTGCGGACAATATTTCCAATGTGGCGAAAAGAAGTAACAAAATATACACCCACATCATCGACGGACTTGCCAAACAGGATTTGGAGCTATTGAAAAAGAACAAAAAAGGTGTTGGTAAACTTTCTGACGAAATAGATGAATTACGAGATCATATATTCTATTTCATCAAGAATCTGGATGAGGCAAGTGTTGGGGCCAGTAACCTATATATCAACATTTTAGGGTATTTGCAAGATATGGCCCAATCCTTGGAATATCTGAACAAGATAAGCCATAAACACATCCACAATAACCATAAAAAATTAAAATACAACCAGATAAAAGAGTTAAAAGAAATAGACCTTGAATTGCAAAAATTACTAAGTGCAACAAAGGCGGCTTTTGAAACTAGATCTTTTGATCGTATTGGTGAAATTTTTGCCAGTAAACAAGCACTTTTGGATATGGTTTCGCAAAAAATAGAAAAGCAGATTGCTAGGACACGTACCGAAGAATCCAGCCCAAAAAATACTACTCTGTATTTTACCTTTCTTCTGGAGACAAAAGATTTTATCAACGCTACCATGAACCTTTTGGAGCTCTATTACAACGAACACGATAGTACGGTAATACCTGCCAAATTGGAAGTGTAATAGTGTTCCTTTCAATTATAAGTTTGCATGAAATACTTATTTATAATAATCTGTTTTATACATGCTACGGGATGTGTGAGCCAGGGGATATCCGGATCCGAACTCCTGGATAAGGCTATTGAATATCATGACCCCAACAACAATTGGCACTCCTTTAAGAATGATTTTTCAGTGACCATGGAATCGCCCAAAGGGGATATCCGAAAAAGCCTCATCAACATTGACCGGCCCGCATCCTCCTTTAAGTTGACCACAAATATGGCTGGGAAAACCCTGGAACAGATTATGGTCAGGGATACATGTATTTTGAAAATTGATGGTAAGGCCATTATTTCAGAAAAAGATAGGGCAACCTATAATATCTCCTGTGAGCGGGCCAAAAAAATGAGGGATTACTACACCTATCTCTATGGCCTTCCAATGAAATTAAAAGACCCGGGGACCCTTTTAGACCCACTTGTTGATACCAAAACCTTTAAAGGCAAGAACTATTTGGTACTAAAGGTTACTTATTCAAAGGAAGTGGGAACAGATACCTGGTATTTTTATTTTGATCCTTCCAGCTATGCCATGGAAGCCTATCAATTCTTCCATGATGAATCCAAAAATGATGGTGAATACATTCTATTATCAGGAGAAGAGATAATCAACAATGTAAAAATGCCTAAGACTAGGGCATGGTACTACAATAAAAACGATCAATATTTAGGAACGGACATTTTGAGTAAACTATCTCAGGGCAAGCCCGCGAGGCATTGAAAGAAAATTCAAATTTGATTTCGACGCAAGCGTCAGAGCATTTAAATCTCGATTATCGAGTAAAACCCCCTAATGACCTATCTATAAAAATTCATTTCATCCATATATTTCCAGACTCTTTCCGGAAGCATAGGCCTTACATTTTTACCCAATTTATGTTGCGCCCTAATAAAGGTGGAGGATATTTCCATGATTGGAGCATCCACCCGTTGGATCCTATCGTGATTCTTAAAACGATGCACCACTTCCCCTTCGGATATCCTTGGGTAGACATAAATGTAATGGTTTTCCAAAATTACCTCAAAGTTCTTCCATTTATGTAGCCCTTTTAAATTATCCTCCCCCATTATCAAACAAAAATTGTGTTTATCATCATATTTTTCAAGAAGATAGGCAAGGGTGTTTACTGTATAATTGGGCTGGGGCAGATCAAACTCAATTTTGCTAGGTTTTAATTTGGGATAATCCAGGGTAGCTTCGGTTACCAGCTGATAACGATGATGATTGTCCAGCAGGCTTTTCTTGGTTTTAAAAGGACTTTGTGGAGTAACCACAAACCAGACCTCGTCCAGATCGGAAAACTCTACCATATAATTGGCTATCACCAAATGCCCTATATGGATCGGATTGAAGGTGCCGAAATAAAGTCCAATTTTTTTATTCATACGAAACTTGATGCAGTATCATTATTCAAGGAGTACACTAATCCTATTTGCGAGGGCCAATCTGTACCAGACCCTGTTTCCTATATTTTACTTTTAACTTCAACACCTACATATTCTGCCACCAATTTATGGGCCTCATTCAAAGCGGTATCCAAATCGTAATTCTTAATCACCGCATCAAACTGAGGGGCGGTCGCCAACTCTACCGAAGCTTTCGCAATCCGCATATTTATTTTATCCTCGGATTCCGTACTGCGTTTTTTCAACCTAATTTTGAGTTCATCAACACTGGGAGGTTTCACAAAAACGGCAAGTGTCTGATCAGGAAACTTCTTCTTTATCCGCAGACCCCCAACTACATCTATATCAAAAATGACATTTTTACCCTCTGCCCAAAGTCGGTCTACCTCACTTTTTAAGGTCCCATAGAAATTGTCCCTATAGACTTCCTCCCACTCCAAAAAATCATCATTTTTAATATGTCTCTTAAATTCGGACAAGGTCATAAAATAATAATGCTCCCCATGCTTTTCCTTACCTCTCCTAGGCCGGGAGGTAGCTGAAATGGAAAAAGCCAAATTTAGCTCTGGCTGGTTTAATAAATGTTTGACAATGGTAGTTTTTCCACTGCCCGAAGGGGCAGAAAAAATAATTAATTTTCCTCCTTTCATTATAAAACGTTAAGCATTTGTTCTTTGATCTTTTCCAATTCATCCTTCATTTGCACGACCAACTGTTGCATTGGGGCAAAGTTTGCCTTGGAACCAATGGTATTGATTTCCCTCCCTATTTCCTGACTTATAAAGCCTAGCTTCTTACCATTGGAGTCATCAGATTTAAGCGTAGCGGCAAAATAATCCAAGTGATTTAGCAAACGGACCTTTTCTTCCGTAATATCATATTTCTCAAGATAATAGATCAGCTCTTGTTCAAAGCGATTGGTATCCAGATCGGCCTTTAGGTCCGCCACGGCCTTCTCCAGTCGCTCCCTGATCGTTAGAAGCCTATCGGGGTCCATTTGTGCCACTTGTTCCAACAAGTTCTTTAAAACACTTATTCTGGCCTCAAAATCGGCTTCCAAAACCTTTCCCTCCTCCGTTCTAAAAATGTTTATTTCCTTAAGGGCTTCCTCCAAGGATTCCTTAATGATCTTATATTCCTCTTCATCAATATCCTCCCGTTCCGTTTTCATAGTATCGGGCATTCGCATAGCAATTTCCAACAAACCCATTTCATTGCCCGAAACAATATGTCCCAATTGCTTCATATATTGCCTTACTACCACTTCGTTCACCTCTGAAGAGGTCTCTGCACCCGTATTTTCTATATAAAGTCCGAAATCTACCTTGCCCCTGACCAATGAACCTGCAATAGTCCTGCGCAGTTCCAATTCCTTTTCCCTATAGGTGGATGGTATTCTAGCATTTAAATCGAGACTTTTACTGTTCAGCGATTTAATTTCGATGGTAATTTTTTTCGAAGGAAGTTGAATAACATGCTTCCCAAACCCTGTCATAGATTGGATCATAAAATATTTTTAGAATTTGTCAAAGGTAATTAAAATTGAGGTTTGTATATCTCGATAGTTCAGTACTGTCCAAAGTAGTTCATGGAGACCATAAACACCATTTTGAACACTTCCCTAATTGGGTTTACCACCTTTATGAATTCGTTTCCCATTTTTATCAAAATTATCCGCCAATTGCTGTTCGCACCAAAATATGCCTACAAATGCAGCAACCACAAGGAAAAAAATGGAAATACCAAAGGACCATGGAGGAGAAATGAAATAAGTGGCCGCACCTACTATCAAGGAGGACACGCCCACGTAAAAAAACATTTTGGCTCCTATTTTGTTACCAAAATCCCATGTCTCTTGATTCCTCATACTTTTCCTTGTACGGTAACCATAAATAAAATTAATGCTTTTGGGAGGGAATGCCCTATAGTACCAGGAAAAAATAATAAATAGTAGACCGGGCCCTGTGGCTCCAAGAAAAAACACCCATTCCATTTAAAGTTCCCGTACCCAAATATTCCTATAGCTAACCCTACTATTGTCCCCATGGTCCTGTAGTCTTAAAGGCCCCTTGCCATGTGCAGGATTTTTGGGCCAGCCAATATAGGGAGTGGTTCCCTTAATTTCAACATTGTCCTGAATCAGTACGCCATTATGTAAAACCGTTATGGTCCCAGATTTAATTTTATCCCCTTCATCATTGAATTCAGGAGCATGATAAATAATATCATATATATTCCATTCCCCTGTGGGCACCGATGCCATGGCGAGGGGCACGTGCTGCTTGTAAATAGAGCCCACCTGTCCATTAACATAGGTGTCATTATCATTGTTGTCCAAGACCTGTACCTCATACAGCCCATTTAAAAAGACACCGCTATTGCCCCTACTTTGACCTTTACCCTGTATTTCCGCAGGAGATTTCCATTCCAGGTGCAATTGAATACTTCCAAAGTTTTGTACCGTCTGTATATCCCCAGTTTTATTATTAACAGTCATACTGCCATCATTGTTCACTATCCATTTGGCCGCGGTACTATCCCTTGAGCTGATCCAATTATCCAAATTGTCCCCGCCAAAAAGTACAATGGCATCACTGGGAACTTTTTTTATGGGGTCATAGGGATTAACTACAGCTGGTACTGGTTTATACAATTCGGTCTCCTCAGGAGTAGTGGGTTCTATACCTGCATATTCCGAATGAACCACAATCTCTTCCCCCCCGGTTTCTGTTCCCCTTGACTCCAAGGCATCCACCGAAACTTTATCCTTACAGGCCAAAACCAAAATCGATAAAAAAGGGATAAAAATTAATCTTATTCCCATAAGCATTCCAATATAGATTTAGTCCAATGATTTAATTTTAATATTTCTATAGGACACTATATCCCCGTGATCCTGTAAACCTATTTTTCCAGTTCTATACTTCCCAAAATGTTCGGAACCCTTAAATTTGGATTTGGAGATCATAGCCTCCCATTCCTCTCCGTGTAAAGGGAAAGAAGCCACTTCCGTACCATTCAACACCACATTCCCCTTATTGGTTTTATGATTTACTGTGATAACACAGGTATTCCATTCCCCTACAGGTTTGGTAACATCCTCACTAGGACCAACCATATCGTACAAAGCTCCAGCCTGTCTTACAGGCCCATTTTTGGCGTCAGGGTGTTTTTGGTTGTCCAAAACTTGGATTTCCGGTCCGGAATGGTAGGCCTCTGGAAGACTTTCCACCTCCTTGACCCCCCAAAAAATACCACTATTTCCACCTTCCGAAATTTTCCAATCTACGGATAGTACAAAGTTGGTAAAGTCTTCCTTGGTCACTAAATTGTATTTCTCCCCCTTTTTACGCTCTTTTGGCGGATAGTATACCATGGCACCATCCTCTATTTTCCAGGCATCCCCTACACCATCCTCCAAGTACCTTTTCCAGGCATCGAAATTTGTCCCATCAAAAAGTACTTGCCATTCGTTTTCCATGACATTGGTAGCTGGGGTTTCTTGCTCCGAATTGGTCACAGCATCCGAATCTACGGTCTTTTTGTCTGATTTTTCCTTACATCCCATTACCATAACGGCGATCAAGCTGCTAAATATTAATTTTTTCATTTCCCTTATATTTATTTTAAAGTCCTAATATTTTCTTCAATACTGATTTATCTATGGCCGCCCCGGCGAAATCATCAAAGGTCTTTTCAGTGGCTTCAATAATATGCTCTTGGATAAACTTGGCGCCTTCCCTAGCTCCCTGCTCCGGGCTCTTTATACAACACTCCCATTCCATCACGGCCCACACATCGCATCCGTACTGGGTTAATTTAGAGAAAATGGATTTGAAATCTATTTGCCCATCCCCTAATGAACGATATCTTCCTGCCCTGTCGCCCCAATCATTAAAGCCCCCAAAGGCACCTTTTTTTCCAGTTGGATTAAATTCGGAGTCCTTAACGTGAAATGATTTTATGAATTCGTGATAATGGTCTATATAGGCAATGTAATCTAACTGCTGAAGTACAAAATGGCTAGGATCGTACAAAATATTAACACGTTTATGGTTCCCGGTGGCCGCCAAAAAACGTTCAAAAGTATCCCCATCATGTAGATCTTCACCTGGATGAATTTCGTAACATACGTCCACACCCTCCTTGTCAAAGTGATCCAAAATGGGCAACCATCTTTTAGCCAGTTCTTCAAAGCCCATTTCTACCAATCCTGCAGGTCTTTGAGGCCAAGGATGGGCGGTATGCCAAAGTAGGGAGCCAGAGAAAGTGGCATGTGCATTTAGTCCAAGCCTACGACTCGCCGTGGCCCCTTTTTTAACAACATCAATGGCCCATTCGGTTCGTGCCTTTGGATTATTCTTCACCTGGTCCGGCGCAAAGTTGTCGAACATCAGATCGTAGGCAGGATTCACTGCTACCAATTGTCCTTGCAAATGGGTGGACAACTCTGTAATTTCCAATCCATAGGAATTTATCTTTCCCTTTAGTTCATCACAGTAAGTCTGACTCTCGGCAGCCTTATCCAAATCGATTAGAAAATCTACCCATGTAGGTATTTGTATTCCCTTATATCCTAAATCGGATGCCCATTTACACAAGCCATCCAAGGAATTGAATGGTGCTTTTTCATCAACAAATTGCGCTAAAAATACTGCCGGCCCTTTAATTGTCTTCATTTTGATTTTTTATTAAGTATAATTGAAAATAACCTCTGTTAACATTTAGGATAAAAATCCTATATTTAAAGTTTGTAGCATATACCTACAAATGCGAAGTCATAAATATAGGAAAAGCATCAGAATTAAAACAAGAAATTTAGAATGAATCAAGGTGAAATATTTGATGCCATTGTTGTAGGTACTGGAATTAGTGGGGGCTGGGCAGCTAAAGAACTTTGTGAGAATGGGTTAAGGACTTTGGTGCTGGAAAGAGGTCGAATGGTAAAGCATATCGAAGATTATCCCACAATGAACGACGATCCCTGGGATTATCCGTTAAAAGGTGAATTATCCAAAACGGATAGGGAGAAATATCACATACAAAGTAGGTTGAATTGGGCACCGGTGGAAAGCAATAAGCATTTCTTTGTAAACGACCTGGAGCATCCTTACGTTGAAACCAAACGATTTGATTGGATTAGAGGATATCAGGTGGGCGGACGTTCCTTAACATGGGGCAGACAGAGTTACCGATGGAGTGATATTGATTTTGAAGCCAACAAAAAGGAGGGTATTGGTATTGATTGGCCTGTTAGATATAGGGACATTGCGCCCTGGTATGACAAAGTTGAGGAATATATAGGGGTAAGTGGCGAGCCCCTGGGGCTAAAGCAATTGCCCGATGGCAAATTTCAACCCGCCATGAAATTAAATTGTGTAGAGGAAGACTTTCAAAAATCTATCGAGGAAACATTTGATGACGGCCGTTTGGTGACCATTGGCCGTACGGCACATATTACAGATCCAAATGCAGATTTTGAAGGTCGTGGAGTATGTCAAAATCGAGATAGATGCTGGCGCGGCTGCCCTTTCGGAGGCTATTTTAGCAGCAATTCATCCACTTTGCCGGCCGCCGAAAGAACGGGCAATATGACGCTCAGACCCAATTCCATTGTTTACGAAGTTGTCTATGACGATAAAACAAAAAGAGCGACCGGCGTAAAGGTGATAGATGCGGAGACCAACGAAAAAATGGAGTTCAAAGCCCGTATTATTTTTCTTTGTGCGTCATCCATGGCCTCTGTGGGTATTTTATTGCAATCTAAAAGCGAACGCTTCCCAAACGGCCTTGGAAATGACTCGGATGCCTTGGGAAGAGGAATTATGGACCATCACTATAAATTAGGGGCAACCGCTAATGTAGATGGATATTTGGACAAATATTATAAGGGTCGCCGTGCCAATGGTTTTTATATTCCCCGATTTGTAAATTTGGACGAAAGGACCAAACGTGATGGGTATATTCGTGGCTTCGGGTTTCAAGGCACGGCCAGTAGAGGTGATTGGTCGGAAGCCATTGGGGAATTGGGATTTGGAAAAGAACTCAAGGAAACCATACTAAAGCCAGGGCATTGGACCATAGGTGTCACCGGTTTTGGTGAATTCCTTCCCTATGATGACAACAGGGTTACCTTAAGCCCTACTGAAAAAGATAAATGGGGGCTTCCACAACTGGCCTTTGATGTTGAGTTTAAGGAGAACGAATTGAATATGCGCAAGGATATCATAAAAGTTATTGTGGAAATGTTTGAAGCGGCAGGATTTAAAGATGTAAACGCCTATGAGGAAGCTTCCGGGCCAGGATTGGGAATCCATGAAATGGGCGGTGCCCGTATGGGGCACGACCCCAAAACTTCAATCCTGAACAAAAACAATCAAGTACATCTCGTTCCCAATGTTTACGTCACCGATGGTGCTTTTATGACCTCTTCAAATTGTGTAAATCCCTCATTGACCTATATGGCATTTACCGCCAGGGCTGCAAATCATGCTGCCAAACAATTGAAAGAGGGTACATTTTCATAATATCCTTCGAGAAATAATTAATGTTTTAAATCGTTACTGTTAAACCTTAGACCTAATTAAAATGGACAATGCTTCGGCTAGAAATATGTGGGGTGATTTTTTGGATGCCCACTTGGAATTTGCTTTTGAAGAAGCCCCTAAAGTGTTACACTTTAGCGACAATGAACAAGATGCAGACCACGGGGTGGAACTGGTCATCAAAAACCTTAAGAAAGCGACCACCTTTTCCCTTTTGGGCCTGCAATACAGAAAAGAGCCACTTCCCAAAATAGGTGCCTTTATAATCCTTACGGATTGGAGCGGCAAAGCAAAATGTATCATTAGGACAACAGCTGTAAAACTAAAGCCGTTCTTTAGTATTTGCAAAGAGTATGTACAATTGGACTGCTTGGGCGATAAAAGTCTGGAACATTGGAAAAAGTTCCATTGGGATTATTTCTCACGTGAATTGGCCCCTTTTGAACGTGTTCCTCGAGAAAGTATGATCGTGGTCTGTGTAGAGTTTGAAAAAATATACGGATGAGAATCCTTTACATTAAAAAGGGCCGCAAATGCGACCCTTTTTTTTATACCCAATCGCGTATTATTTTAAATTGATCCAAACGTTGCCCTTTTTGTTGGATTCCACAGTGCTCTCTATAAAATCGAGCCCGCGAACACCATCCATCATGGTTGGGAATTCTCCATCGTTATATTTTTGCCCTCGAATAGCCCTTGCAACACCCAAATAAATATTGGCCATGGAATCAAAGATACCTTCGGGATGCCCTGCAGGTAATTTTGTTCCATCCAAGGACAACTTGGAATTATAGGCATGACCAGGCTTATAAACCTGAAGCGGTTTATCATCGCTCAGCACATAAAGGTAATTGGGATTTTCCTGCTCCCATCTCAGTCCACCTTTCTCACCATAAATAGCAATGGAAAGTCGGTTCTCCTCCCCGGTAGCAACCTGGCTGGAGCGTATAACCCCTTTCACATGTTTGTCCATACGGATCAATACCGTACCGTCCATATCCATTTGGTTATCTTCATATAAATAATTGAAATCTGCCAAAATGGATTTGATGGTCAATCCCGTGGTATATTCAATCATATTAAAGGCATGCACCCCTATATCTCCCATACAGGAACTGATCCCGGCCTTCTTAGGGTCCAATCTCCAAACCGTTGAACGTTTGTCCTTGTCATGGATAATGGAGTTGATCCACCCTTGATAATACTGTGCGTCCACCTTATGTATCTTCCCTATGGCGCCGGACTTTATCATTTCCCGCATTTGTCTAACCATAGGATATCCCGTATAGGTATGGGTAACCGCAAAAACCGTCTTGGCCTTTTCCAAGGTAGCCTGTAAAATTTTGGCTTCCTCGTAAGTGGTGGTCATGGGCTTTTCACAAATTACGTGAAACCCATTTTCCAATAACTTTTTAGCCATAGGAAAATGCAAAAAGTTAGGGGTCAGCACCGAACAAACCTGTATACGCTCTGTCTCTGGAAGTTTCAATTCCTCTTCCACCAAGGTGTCAAAATCCTTATAGATTCTATTGGTAGGCACATCTATTTCCTTGGCAAAAGCAACATTTTCCTCAAAAACAGGGTTGAAAACCGCTCCAACAATCTCGTAATTATCATTGATCTGTGATGCCACCCGATGCAGCACCCCAATAAGGGAGTCTCCTCCACCTCCCAAAATTCCTAATCTAATTTTCTTGCTCATAATGTATTTATTCCTAAGTTACTCTTTATACTCAACTTCTACGTTCTTAAAAAATATTGCGAACAACAACATTGCCCCTAAGGCAAAAACAGCAGGAAATGTCCAAATATTGGTCCAACTGTGTATCCCTTCACCAATTACATAACTATCCGTTATAGTTCCTGCCACCCAAAAACCAATCAACATTCCAACCCCATAGGTAGCCAAGGTTATCAATCCCTGGGCCGCACTCTTAAATTTGTCACCTGCCTTGGAATCCGTATAAATTTGTCCTGAAACAAAGAAAAAATCATAACAAATTCCATGAAGGGCTATCCCCAAAATTAACATAAATGCCAAATCTCCAGCATTACCGTATGCAAATAACAGATACCTAATGGTCCATGCCAACATTCCGGCAATCAAAGTATTTTTAAATCCAAATTTCTTGAAAAAATATGGCAATAACAACATAAATAAAACTTCCGAACCCTGGCCAATGGTCATTTTACCGGTGGGATTTTCCATTCCGATCTCCGACAAAAACGGGTTGGCATTTTGGTAATAAAAGGCCAATGGAATACAGATTAAAATAGATGAAAGAAAGAAAATAAAAAAATTTCTATCCTTTAGGAGTTTTAGGGCATCCAGCCCCAAAATACCCGAAATGGATACCTTTTCACCGGTTTTTACCTTTGGTGGCGTTTTGGGCAGGGTAAAGCTAAAAATCCCTAAGGCCGCTGATGCAATGGCCACCATTAAAAATGTATTTTTCAAAAGACCTTGTTCCCTAGAAGTTTCCGAATCCCATAGGAACACAAAACTAATTATGAGTCCGGCCACTATCCAACCTACGGTACCAAAAACCCTCACAAAAGAAAACTCCTTGGCAGGATTCTTCATCTGACTAAAGGAAATTGAATTCACCAAGGCCAAAGTTGGCATATATAGAATCATGTATCCAAGTACATATGGATAGAAACCAGCAAAATCGACCGCCATATACATTTGATACATCATTATCGCGCCAAGAAGGTGCAAAACCCCTAAAATGCGCTCTGCATTGAAATATCTATCCGCTATTAAGCCAATGATAAAAGGTGCAATTATGGCCCCCCAGGATTGGGTGGAATAAGCCATTGCCGATTCTGCACCCGTGGCCTTGAGATTCTGCCCCAAAAAAGTGCCAAGTGTTACAAACCAACCTCCCCAAATAAAAAATTCGAGGAACATCATTAAGGACAACTGAACTTTGGTCTTTACATTCACGTTATTGTAGGTATATTTAGCGTTTATAAGTTGCGTAATCCAAGACCAAGGGCTCAATGGAGTTGTTTCTAAAATCAATGGAAATTTGTGCCCTGTGATGGGTGGAATGGTTTATGATATGAAATAACATATCCTGTATGGTATTGGTAAACAATCTACCCTGCGAATTCTCATAATCCAAGCGCTTTTCAAAACTATCCACATTGGTGATTATTTCAAAAGAGCTTCTTTGATTTTCATAATGCAGGTCGCCCCAATCTTTTAACGATTGTAACTGAAATACACCATACTCCACTTTTTTACCAAGAATTCTGGCGTTCCATATATGGTGTGCATTTAATATATGACTGAACAGTTCCGTTGTCCTTTCTGGAACGTTTTCCAGTCTTTGGCACTCTTCAATCAATTTCTTATTGCAATAAAAGTTATAATCGAACAGTTGATTGAAAAAAGCCTTCATAAAAATAATGCTAATTAAGTTCCTTACCAGCTTTTATCAATAGATCCCTGGTGGCGATTATTCCCTGCTCCTCACTGAGCACGCTACCTTCATACTCCACGCCTATAAAACCGGTATAACCGGCATCCTTGACGATTTTAAGTATTCTAGGGTAGTCCAATTTGGTTTCATTGCCCTCGGCATCAAAATTGTAAGATTTGGCACTTACTGCCAAGGCGTGTGGCATTAACTCACTAATACCTTTGTAAATGTCATATTCCTGGGCGCAACCATCCTTGGACCTCTCAATGCAAAAGTTACCAAAATCGGGTAGGGTGCCACAATTATCCATATTTACCTTGGTCATAACCTCTGCCAACATAACGGCATTGGACGATAGACCACCATGATTCTCCACCAAAATCTCAATATTTTTATCCTTGGCATAGGTAGCCAACTGGGTTAGACCATCCACAGAACTGGCAACCCATTCATCGGGAACCTTGCTTCCGGAAAGGTTGACCCTAATAGCATGGCAACCCATGTCTGCAGCAGCATCTACCCACTTGTAATGATTTTCAACAGCCTTCTTTCTTTTTTGTGCATCCGGTGTGGCAAGATCTCCTTGACCATCGATCATTATCAACACGTTTTGCATTCCATGTTTTTTGCTTTCGGCATTGCATTTTTCCACGAAAGAAGCCATGGCTTCCTTGGAAAAATTGGCAGCCTCCAATTCCTTATAATAAAGGGCACTTACATACTCCAATCCAGTAAAACCCCAATTCTTGGCCTTTTCGGCAAATGTATATGGATCCACACCATCTTCACGCACCATTTTATGCATTGACCATTGCGCGAGCGACAATTTAAAAAAAGGTTCCGTAGCCTTCATGGACACTTCTGGGGTTCCTACATCTTTGGGCTGCTCCTTGGGGGCTTCCTTACAGGACAAGGCACCCATTAACAAGGCAACCAAAACCACCTTGACACCTTTTGAATTTAAATTTTTTTGCTTCATTTTTAAGTTTTGAGATTATATCCGAGAATTAATAATTACTATAACGTTATAGTGCCATAGTATTAATATATATAGGGTTTAAATGTAAAAAATTAATTTTATATTTAATAAATTTATTAAATAAACAATTTCATAAATGAGCAAATTCAATAACAATGAAGTGCAGGATTCGTATGATGCAATTGTCGTGGGTACGGGTATTAGCGGAGGATGGGCCGCTAAAGAACTATGTGAAAAAGGACTCAAAACCCTAGTGTTGGAGCGCGGAAGGATGGTGAAGCATATCGAAGATTATGAGACGGCCAATTTGGATCCCTGGGATTTTCCGAATGCCGGCGAACCAACCAAGGAAGATATTAAAAAACAGCCCAAACAGAATAGAACTGGATATACCACCAATGCCGCCAGTAAAATGTGGTTTGTAAATGATTTGGAACACCCTTATAATGAAATAAGGCGATTTGATTGGATGAGAGGTTACCACCTAGGGGGGCGCTCCTTACAATGGGGACGCCAAAGTTACCGCTGGAGCGACATCGATTTTACCGCCAATCAAAGGGAAGGTATAGCCGTCGATTGGCCAGTGCGCTATAAGGACATTGCACCGTGGTATTCAAAAGTGGAAAACTTTATCGGTGTTAGCGGGGAAGCACTTAACCTACCTCAATTGCCCGATAGCGATTTTCTACCGGCCATGGAAATGAATTGTGTGGAAGAACATTTTAAGAACAAAGTAACCGAAGGTTTTGACGACCGTGCCGTAACCATAGGTCGGGTTGCACATATTACCGGTACCAAAAATTTTGAAGGCCGTACCAAATGTCAATATAGAAATAGATGTATCAGAGGCTGTCCTTTTGGAGGCTATTTCAGTAGCTTGTCATCTACCCTACCGGCCGCAGAGGCAACGGGAAATATGACGTTGCGGACGGACTCCATTGTTCACGAAGTAATATATGACCCCGATACCAAGAAGGCTACAGGAGTAAAGGTCATAGACAGGTTGACCAAGGAAACTTTTGAATTTAAGGCAAAGGTAATTTTCTTGTGTGCCTCGGCCATAGCGTCTACCTCTATTTTAATGCAATCCAAATCCGATCGTTTTCCAAATGGTTTGGGCAACGACTCGGATCAATTGGGACGTAACATTATGGACCACCATCTAGGAGTAGGTGCTTCCGGTAAATTTGATGGCTTTGAGGACAAATATTACAAAGGCCGAAGACCCAATGGGATCTATATTCCTAGATTTAGGAACCTTGGGGGTGCTTCCGATAGAAAAGATTACAAGCGTGGTTTCGGTTATCAAGGTGGAGCCAGCAGAGGTAATTGGGAAGAAACGGTTGCAGAACTCTCTTACGGAAAAGAATTTAAGGAAAACATGCTTAAACCGGGTGGATGGAGAATGGGAATTGGCGGTTTTGGCGAAGTACTCCCTTATGAAGATAACAGGATGACCTTGGATTATGACAAACTGGATAGCTGGGGACTCCCCACGATAACCTTTGATGCCGATTTACAGGAAAACGAATTCAACATGCGTAAGGATATGCAGGAATCTGCAGTGGAAATGTTGGAAAAAGCTGGATTACGGGATGTAAAGGGACATGATGGACCAACCGGTTTGGGTCTGGGCATTCACGAAATGGGTACTGCCAGAATGGGACGTAACAGAAAAACCTCCGTACTAAACGGTAACAACCAATTACACGATGTACCCAATGTATATGTTACCGATGGGGCATTTATGACCTCGGCCAGTTGTGTTAACCCATCATTGACCTACATGGCC
Organism: Arenibacter flavimaris; assembly: GCF_030291335.1. Lineage (NCBI taxonomy): Bacteria > Pseudomonadati > Bacteroidota > Flavobacteriia > Flavobacteriales > Flavobacteriaceae > Arenibacter > Arenibacter flavimaris. The sequence continues at coordinate 64,196 of NZ_JASWIM010000023.1, read as the reverse complement.
TTCACCGCCAGGGCAGCCGACCATGCGGTAAAAGAACTTAAAAAAGGAAATATATAATGGATAGAAGAAAAGCACTAAAAAATATGGGGCTGGCATTAGGATATACGGTAGCCACCCCAACCTTGATCAGCATCGTACAAGGTTGTAAAAAAGATACTGCCAATGTATGGACTCCGGATTTTTTAACCTCCGCCGAAGGAGCTGTTCTGACCCATTTGGTAGATATAATAATGCCTAAGACCGATACGCCTTCAGCTTCCGAAGTGCAGGTCCATATCTTTATAGATCGCTTTGCCGATCAGGTAATGGAAAAGGAGCAACAGGATCTTTTAAAAATGACTATGGGAAAATTCATGGAGAAGGCCCTGCAAAATTCCGGCAAGATGGAAATTGCAGACCTGACCCCCGAAGATTTGGAACCGGTCTTGGCCAGTGCCCTCAAAATTTCCAAAGCCGATCAAGCCAAAAACTTTAAGGCTATAAGTTCTTATACAGAAGCTGTTAAGAATGGCCAAACAGCCACCTTGGATGATGATGTGTCTAGATTTGCCTTTGCCAATAATTTAAGGGGGTTGGTTATCTGGGGCTACAAGTCGTCTGAGTTTGTAGGAGAAAATGTATTGCCCTATTTACCGGTACCTGGTGAATTTATAGCCTGTGGAGACCTTCAGGAACTGACCGGGGGCAAAGCTTGGTCCCTATAAATTATTATGACTATCAAAAATTGAAAAAAAGCTAAAAGAACTGGGATAGCCAATGGCATTCTGTTCTTTTAGCCTTATTTTTATAATATTCCAACCATATCCAAAAAAATGAAAAGAAGAGATTTTATCCAAAAAACTGCCCTAACCAGCAGTGCGGTTACCCTAGGAGGTTCTTTGGCCTATGGGGCCAAGCCTATTTTAAATCAGAAACATACGTTCAACTTAAAATACGCCCCTCATTTTGGGATGTTCAAGAACCTTGCTGGCGACGACCTTATTGACCAGATAAACTTTATGGCCGATCAAGGGTTTACGGCGTTTGAAGACAATGGTATGATGGGCAGGGATGTAGCAACCCAAACGAAAATCGGCGAAACCTTGGCCAAACGCAATATGACCATGGGGGTTTTTGTGATAGACAAGGGTGGCAATATGGCCAACACCTTGGCTGCCGGCAAACAGGAATACATCGATATCTTTTTGGATGGATGCAGAAGAGCCGTTGAGGTTGCCAAACGCGTCAACGCCAAGTGGATGACCGTTGTACCAGGTGGATTTGAAAGGAAACTGCCGATCGGTATTCAAGATGGCAATGTTATTGAAGCATTAAAAAGGGGGGCTGAAATTTTGGAACCCCATGGCTTGGTAATGGTCCTTGAACCATTATCGGACTCTCCGGATCTGTATTTACAAAATTCCGATCAGACCTATATGATCTGTAAAGGAGTGGACAGTCCTTCCTGCAAAATATTGTTCGACATTTACCATATGCAGAAAACAGAAGGACATCTAATCCACAATATGGAACTTACCTGGGATGAGATCGACTATATCCAAATAGGGGATAATCCAGGTAGAAAAGAGCCAACTACAGGAGAAATTAATTATAAAAACGTATTTAAATACATCCATAGCAAGGGATTTAAAGGAGTTCTGGGAATGGAACACGGCAATTCCAGACCGGACAAGGAAGGAGAACTGGCGGTTATAAATGCCTACAAATCGGAAGATAATTTTTTGTAGTCCAAACTACCTTTCAAGGTTCCTGGGCCATCAATTTAACTTAGTATTGAGAAAGTTTCCATCTTGTTTCCACGTCAAAGGATCAGGATGGAACTTTATTTTTACACCATAACAATGTACTTGATATTATTTGTCCTAGGCAGAATAATATATCACCATCATTTTAAAAAATGAGAAGGGTAAACTAAGTTATATTATTGTTTTTGAGTTAATTATAATCTATTTTTTAATTCTTACCGTATATAACTATATACTCATTAATACAGGTAAAGTGGACAATTACATTACAATTCTGGTTATATACTGCATAGCGTACCTATGCGCATTTGTACTAAAGCCCTATATATCCAATAGATAGGAATACCCTCCTTATTGCAATAGGGAAGGGTTATTTTGAATAATTCCCATTTGCCAAGGACAAAAAAATCCCCGAAGAGATCTCCGGGGATTTTTTTGTTTCTCCAATATGCCAAATAAGCCATTTAGGAGCCGCACATTAAACAATCGTCATCTGCTTGGCCCTCCTTTGCCTTAGCGATCAATTCCTTCATCTCAGCGGCCGTCATAGGTTGAACATCCACCTCCTGGGTGTTGGCAGTAGTGGCCTCGACCTTTATAGTCTTTGCTACGGCAGGGGCTACTATTGTGGCCTCCATTGGCGCCTCAACCACTGGCACTTCCTGTTTCTTTGAATTATCCAAAGTGAATTTAATGGCATCTGCAGCTGCCTTGGTCCTTAAATAGTACATTCCAGTTTTAAGTCCGCTCTTCCAGGCATAGAAATGCATTGATGTCAATTTTGAATAGTTTGCGTTTTCCATGAACAGGTTTAGGGACTGGCTCTGATCTATGAAATAACCGCGTTGTCTGGACATATCAATAATATCCTTCATACTTAATTCCCAAACCGTTTTGTACAACTCCTTAATATCCGCGGGAATATTATCAATATGCTGTACGGATCCATTGGCACGCATCAATTCCTGCTTCATATTTTCGTTCCAAAGTCCAAGACCAACCAAATCTTCCAACAAGTGCTTATTTACTACAATAAACTCGCCGGACAGCACCCTACGGGTGTAGATATTGGATGTATAAGGTTCAAAACATTCATTGTTACCTAGTATTTGCGATGTGGAAGCTGTAGGCATTGGAGCTACCAACAAGGAGTTACGAACGCCATTCTTTTTCACTTCTTTGCGCAATTTTCCCCAATCCCATCTACCGGACAACTCCTCATCCTTAACTCCCCACAAATTGTGCTGGAATTCCCCTTTGGATATTGGGGAACCTTCATAGGTAGAATAAGCACCTTCCTCTTTTGCCATTTCCATGGAAGCGGTAACTGCGGCAAAATAAAGCGTCTCAAAAATCTCTTGGTTCAGTTCCTTGGCCGCATCACTGGTAAATGGCAATCTCAACATTATAAAGGCATCTGCCAAACCTTGAACGCCCAAACCAATTGGCCTATGCCGCATATTGGAATTTTCGGCCTCCTTGATGGGGTAATAATTTCTATCTATTACCCTATTTAGATTTTTGGTTACACGTTTTGTAACCCTAAACAACTCTTTATGATCAAACTCTCCATTCTTAATAAACATAGGGAGTGCAATGGAAGCCAAATTACAGACCGCCACTTCGTCCGGGGAGGTATACTCCAAAATTTCCGTACAAAGATTGGACGAACGGATAGTACCCAAATTCTGTTGGTTACTCTTCCTATTGGCAGCATCCTTATAAAGCATATACGGTGTTCCGGTCTCTATCTGCGATTCCAAAATCTTCTCCCAAAGCTCACGGGCCTTTACGGTTTTACGCCCTTTGCTTTCCGCTTCATACTTGGTGTACAATCTCTCAAATTCTTCACTATGATGGTTAAAGAGCCCGGGGCATTCATTGGGACACATGAGGGTCCAATTTTCATTGGCTTCAACCCTCTTCATAAATAAATCCGGAATCCACATAGCATAAAAAAGGTCTCTGGCCCTCATCTCTTCCTTTCCGTGATTTTTCTTTAAGTCCAAGAAATCATATATGTCCGCATGCCATGGTTCCACATAAATTGCAAAACTACCCTTACGCTTTCCACCCCCCTGATCTACGTACCTTGCAGTATCGTTAAAGACCTGTAGCATGGGTACAATACCATTGGAGGTCCCGTTGGTACCGGCAATATAGGATCCTGTAGCCCTTACATTGTGGATAGAAAGACCTATCCCCCCTGCGGATTGTGAAATTTTTGCCGTTTGTTTTAGGGTATCATAAATACCATCAATACTATCGTCTTTCATTGCCAAGAGGAAACAGGAAGACATTTGAGGTTTTGGGGTCCCTGAATTAAATAAAGTAGGAGTAGCATGGGTGAAATATTTTTTGGACATCAACTCATAAGTCTCCAGGGCCGAATCCAGATCGTTCAAGTGAATCCCGATGGAAACCCTCATGAGCATATGCTGTGGCCTTTCGGCTATCTTTCCATTCAGTTTCAAAAGATAGGACCGTTCCAAAGTCTTAAATCCGAAATAATCGTAGCCAAAATCCCGGTTATAAATAATGGTCGAATCCAACCTATCTGCATTCTCTGCAACAACCTTATACACCTCATCGGATAGCAAAGGTGCCTTTTTCCCTGTTCTGGGATTAACATACTCATAAAGATCCTTCATCGTTTCCGAAAAGGATTTCTTGGTATTCTTATGTAGGTTGGAAACAGAAATACGGGCCGCCAATTTTGCATAATCCGGATGGGAGGTAGTCATTGTAGCTGCAATCTCGGCCGCTAGATTGTCCAGTTCCGAAGTAGTTACCCCATCATAAAGTCCTTCAATAACCCGCATGGCCACCTTTAATGGATCTACAAGGTCATTTAGTCCATAACACAATTTTCTTACTCTAGCCGTGATCTTATCGAACATCATCAGCTCTTTTCTTCCGTCTCTTTTTACTACATACATGTTGCTACAATTTTTTTAAAATGATACATAATTTTGGGTTATGGCCCAATATGTTAAAAACATTAACATATCAAATTCATCGCATAAAAATCCCCTTATAACCCAAAGGGGATTTTATTATAAAACTAAATCTTAAAAATCCGCGTCGAAGCTGATTTTCTGGGAATCGTCGTCTTTATCTTTGTTCATGACCCCTGCCTTTTGATACTCGGCCACTCTTTTTTCAAAGAAATTGGTTTTACCCTGTAGGGAAATCATGTCCATAAAATCGAAAGGGTTGGTAGAGTTGTACACTTTATCACATTCCAATTCCACCAACAAACGATCTGTTACAAACTCCAAGTACTGTGTCATCAACTTAGAATTCATTCCTATTAGACTGGCCGGAAGCGATTCTGTAATAAATTCCCTTTCTATATTCAATGCATCCACCAAAATTTCGGTAATACGTGCTTTGGGAACTTTATTGATAAGATGATTGTTATGAAGATGAACAGCATAATCACAATGCATCCCCTCATCCCTGGATATCAATTCATTGGAAAAAGTAAGACCAGGCATCAACCCCCTTTTCTTAAGCCAAAATATAGAGCAAAATGCACCCGAGAAGAAAATACCTTCCACGGCAGCGAAGGCGATCAAACGTTCGGCAAAACTGGGCGACTCGATCCACTTCAAAGCCCAATCCGCCTTTTTCTTTATAGCCGGAAAATTCTCTATGGCATTAAAAAGCAAATCCTTTTCCTTTTCATCCTTAACGTAGGTATCTATCAAAAGGGAATAAGTTTCGGAATGGATATTCTCCATCATGATCTGAAAACCATAGAAAAACTTTGCCTCGGCATATTGAACCTCACTAACAAAATTTTCTGCCAGATTCTCATTCACAATACCATCGGAAGCAGCAAAGAACGCCAAGATATGTTTTATGAAATAACGTTCGTCACTATTCAGTTTATTGGTCCAATCATTAAGATCCGTATGAAGGTCAATTTCTTCAGCAGTCCAAAAACTGGCCTCACATTTTTTGTACCAATCCCACAAATCATGGTGTTTAATCGGGAAAATAACAAATCGGTTAAGGTTTTCTTTCAGAATCGGCTCTATAGCTGCTGACATATCTTTTTTTTGATTTATAGGGTTTCTTAAACTTAGGCGAAAAATTGCCCTCGATAGGAGTTAACAAAGATTGCAAAATACCCCCAATAACTAAAGCTAAATAAGCATTATTAACCACAAAGTTTTTAACACAAAATGTTGAAATGTTACCTCGCAAGTGATGTTCATTACCTTTGTAGTACAACGCAAAACGAAAAAAAGACAAACGCTTTCCTTGAAAATATTATCCCAAAAAAATAAACCAAAAAGTATATAAAAAACATACTCTTTGGTTTATCCACATCATTACCAGAAACCAACCATTGGCCGGTAGGGTCATGTATCCAAAAATGGCCTTTTTTCCATTTCAATTTAAATTAAAAAAATTAGAGCGATAATGCGGCCAAGATCATAAATATCGAAATAGCAGTCATTGCTAAAAAAACTAAGCTTACGGCTTTAATATTTGAAGTTGTCATAGTGGTGGAGTTTGAGTTAATATTGTATTTTAATACTTCCCACATGGTTAAATCCAAATGAAAATTATATTGTTTATGGCAAATCCTATCTATCGCAGAGCTCAACATCCCAAAACCTCAATTCCCGTAGTTTGCTGGGCAATCATCTACTTTCCAAATATATCTAAGATAATCCAAAAGGGATATCCAATATGTAACAATGTATGCAACAGATGTAACATTGTCCACCTTGTACTACTGTTCATAAGTGTCTAGATACTCTTTGGGTGTTTCTTGTAGGTTTCCCTAAAACACTCAAAAAAATAGGAAGGAGTATTGAAACCTATGGCATAGGCTATTTCACTGATCGATGCATCGGAGGTCTTTAATATATGCACGGCCCGTTTCAATCGTTGCGATCTAATAAAAACGGTGGTGAAAAGTCCGATATGGGTTAATAATATCCTGAAAAATAACCCATATGCAACATTTTCTATCTACATAACCCTTCTCCAGATCACTATGCGTGGCCCTTGCAACATAGATAATTGCGAATGGAAATACCAAATGTGCTACCATCGTACTTGTTAAGGCCTTCTTTGGTGGCAATACTTTTATTATTTTCTTGCCACGCTTAATCCCATCCTGCATCGCAAGAGACAAGTTAAAATTATATCCGTGGAAAATTAATTGAAATATACTTATAGGATTATTTTATGATAAGACTTATGCCAGAGAGGCGCTCCGAATGCAATTAGAAAAGTAAAAAATAACCACCAAATCGGTGCGATCCAACAGATGCAATGAGTTTCTGAATTACGAGAATCGGAACCACACGTTTAGGTAGTTCCCCCGAAACCTAAAGACTTTGCGAATTCCAATACCTACAAGTTGATTGCGTTTTTCAAATTTACATCAACATCCTTCGGATAGTTTTGCAACAATAACAAGTTACTATTTAAAAAATCCTACAGGACCGCACTTTTTTTGGCAGTTAATTTAATTTATTAATAATTATGGTCATTGAATACTCTTCGATTATAAATACCACAAATGGATTACCAATGTAAACTACAAAACTAAATTTTCAATATCTCCTGTCTGCCACGGTCTTATTTTCAACAAGATTCTTATTGTTATTTGTATCTACCTTATGTTCCACTAAGTTGTTTTCTTGGGAAATTGCACTCTTATTGTCCGTAAAAACAGCAGCAACAAGAACTAAAACTAAAACGATAAAAAAAACTATACATTTATTCATCACCTGGATTTTGGCACTATTAGGTTAAACTAGATCCATTTCTTCCGAATATCGGATGAATCAAATGTATATGAAATGTAAGAGCATATACCCTCTAATTGTGTAAATGGTAAAATTTCCTGTATAAATGACATCGGATAAATCCAAGATACCCTTTCTATTCCAGCCCATAAACCCGTAAACCGTCTCCCCTTTCCCAAATTACCCAATCTTAACCTAATAACCGCCAATTATACTCAATTCAATTCCATTGACACAAAATATTAAAAGCATTGCTTACAATATTTCTAATTTTGAGTATCTTTCCTATTCTATGTTAGAAGCAGTTTTAGTAGACGACGAAATTAAAGCCTTGCAGAGTCTTTCCTGGGAGTTGACCAACTTTAGTGATGAAATTAAAGTAGTGGCCTCCTTCACAGACCCTTTTGAGGCATTAAAATATTTGGAGCAATATCCCCCGGATTGTTTGTTCCTGGATATAGAAATGCCCACCATGGACGGATTTCAATTTATTCAGAAATTGCAGAACAAGGAGTTTCCGGTAGTCATCACCACTGCCTACAACCAATATGCGATAAAGGCCCTTAAGAACGAAGCAATAGATTATCTTCTAAAACCAATAGATACTGATGATTTAAATGCCACGATCGCAAAAATAAAGAAGTTCAACAGCAAAAATTATACGGCGGAAAAACTAGAGAAAATATTACTGAAATTCAACTCCGATTCTCTTCAAAAGAAGATTACCATAAATACAGATGGGAAATTATTATTTTTGGAAAGTGATGAAATTCTTTTTGCGGAATCCGATGGCAATTACAGTACTTTATTTTTAAGTGATGGTCAGAAAATTTTGCTAACCAAAAAATTAAAGGAGGTAAATCAGATTCTTCCTAAGGATACTTTTTTTAGAATTCACAATTCCTTTATCATCAACCTTAATAAAATAAAGGAATTTCTTAAAACGGATGGTTACGTAATTTTACAATCAAACCATAAAATACCTGTGTCAAGACAGAAGAAGTCCGACTTTCTAGATTTAATATAATCTATCATTATGAATTTTCCCTCTTTATTTTTTTCTATGCTTTGTCGACTTCCATTCTTAAATATAGGCCGCTACTTTTTTTTTTTAGTTTTTACCTCCCTTTCATTTTCCACAGCCCATTCCCAGAAAGTTTCAGAAGAATTTAAAAGGATAGCGGATAGCCTAATTAAGGCTGCACCTGTCACCTATCAGGAATTGGATTCCATTTTAAAACCTAAAAGAAGTGATACCACCTATATGCGCTTTTTTGATATGGAATCTGCCCGAAAAAAATATTTCATAGGACAGTCCTATGCCTTAAATCAACTTGGCAGGAAATACAGGAATATTTCCGATTATACAAAGGCCGTTGCACTCCATGAACAGGCCTTGCAGGCGGCCTTGGATGCCAACAATCTAGAATTCCGAGTCTATAGCCTAAATATGTTGGGTGTAGTCTACAGAAGGAGCGACGCCATTAAAATAGCCTTGGATTACAACCAGGAGGCATTGGAATTGGCGGAGTCGGAAGCGAATCCTTCGGACGGACTGAAAAGAAGTATCAACGTTTCCCTAAACAGTATAGGCAATCTTTATTCCATTCTAAAACAATACGATATTGCCATTGCACAATTTAAGAAGTCGATGGCTTTGGAAAAGGAGCTTGGCAATAAGTTGGGCCTTGCCATTAACTATCAAAATATTGGGGAATGCCTGGAATACAAGGGAGAATTGGAGGAAGCCCTGCACTACTACAGAACCTCCCTGGATTACAATAATGAAATTGATAGTGACAAGGGCAGGGTTATTTGTAAAAATAGTATTGCCCAAATCTACATAAAGCAGAACAAATTAACACAGGCGTTGGAAATTCTTGAACCCAACCTATTGGCCGCGGAATCCTTAGGGGACAAGACTGTTATAGCGGCCATAAACATCAATATGGGTTGGGCCCTAATGGAGTTAAAACAATATACAGAATCGGAAAAATACCTTGTGAACGGGTTGGAAATGTCCAAAAAACATCATTTGCCCAGTTACATTGCCCATGCTTATAATTACTTATCCAAACTATACACCTACAAAGGCGAATACCAAAATGCCTTGGAATACTACCAAACGGCGGAAAAATTTAACGAAGAAATAAATAGTGAGGTAAATCGGCGTTATATCAATGATTTGATCATAAAATATGAAACCGAAAAAAAAACCAATCAAATAGAGGCCTTGGCCCGGGAAAACGAATTCATCAACCTACGGCTTCGCAAGAAAACAAATACCCTGATCATCGGGGCATTGGGAATGGCCCTTTTAACTTTTATTCTTTACATTCTATATCGGCAGAAAGAGCTGAAAAATGAAAAACAGATTCTAACCTTGGAGCAAAGTATGCTGCGCAGCCAGATGAATCCTCATTTTTTATTCAATTCCCTAAATTCAATTAAGCTGTACATCATCAATAATGAAAAAAAGAATGCGGTACACTACCTTAATAAATTTTCCAAGTTGGTTCGCAAAATTCTCGAAGCATCCTCATTGAAAGAAATATCCCTGGCCGATGAATTGGAGACCATTGACCTATACATGAACATTGAAAACATTAGATTTTCGCACGAGATAAATTTTACAGTGCGGGTAGATGAACCCATTGATGAGCATACCGTTAAGATACCTTCGCTGATTCTACAACCATTTCTGGAAAATGCTCTTTGGCACGGGCTTTCATCAAAAGAAGGGGAAAAGAAAATCCATCTGCACGTAAGCCGGGAAAATGAGAAATTCATACAAATAAGCATCACGGATAACGGTGTTGGGCGTGAGGCCTCCGAAAGAATCAAGGAAAGTAAGATTTTGAAGCGTAAATCCATTGGCATCGACATAACCAAGGAAAGGTTGGCCAACTTCTCCAAAGACTTCGAAAACTCCTTTCAGGTAGAAATTATAGACTTGTATGATTCCAATAAAGTGGCCTTGGGTACCAAAGTGATCCTACACATCCCTACCCATTAGTATGCTCCAAGGCAATTTGCTCCAATTCCGAATACCATTTTTTTCCAAACTTCCGAATCAGGGCCTCCTTTACAAATTTATAAATTGGCACCTTTAGTTCCTTTCCAAAAGAACATGCAGGATCGCAAATTTCCCATTTATGATAGTTCACTGCGGTAAGTTCGGAATACTCACGCACCCTTATTGGGTACAAATGACAGGAAACGGGCTTTTTCCATTTGGTAGCGCCTTTATTATAAGCCTCTTCCAGGCCGCATTTTGTTATACCTTTATCATCAAAAATTACATATGCACATTCGCTCCCATTCACCAAGGGCGTTTCCCATTCACCATCCTCCCCCCGTATAAAGGCTCCTTGCTTTTCTATTTCAGCAATGCCTTCGGGCCGTAAAAAAGGTTTTACCTTGCTGTATATATCCACCAAAATTTCGGTTTCCTTATCATCAAGAGGTGCTCCGGCTTCACCATCAACACAACAGGCCCCCTTACAGGCATTTAAATTACAAACGAAATCGTTTTCAATTATTTCCTCCGATACTATTGTTTTTCCCAGTTGGAACATACCATTTTATTAGGCAACAAATATAATTGATTAAGGGATATATTTTCATTTAATTAAATCCAAATACCCTTAATTAAACGTAAATTTACCGCGTTTTAGACCCGAAAGGAAAATCAAGTGTTTTAGAATCCGGGATTATATTTTTTATTATGGAATTCAATTTTAATTTTAGGGAGATAGTTACTGCCAGTATGGTTCTTTTTGCAGTAATAGATATAATAGGCAGCATTCCGATCATTATTTCCCTAAGGAACAAGGTGGGACATATCCAATCTGGTAAAGCGTCTGTTGTTTCGGCCTGCATTATGGTGGCTTTTTTGTTTGTAGGGGAAGAAATCTTAAACCTAATAGGGATCGATGTCAACTCCTTTGCCGTGGCCGGGTCCTTTATAATCTTCTTTTTGGCCATAGAAATGATTTTGGGCATCACCTTGTACAGGGACGATCATCCTGAAAGCGCTTCCATAGTACCTATTGCCTTCCCGCTAATTGCCGGTGCCGGAACGGTTACTACCTTGCTCTCATTGCGTGCGGAATACTACGTAGAGAATATTATTGTAGCCATAATAATAAATGTTATTTTTGTATACTTTGTCCTGAAATCCTCTAAACGAATAGAGCACATTTTAGGTAAGAACGGACTTAATGTAATCCGAAAAATATTTGGTGTTATTCTTTTGGCCATTGCCGTTAAGTTATTTACCTCGAATATCAACCAGCTATTTTAAACTATAAAGTAAGTGATCAGATGAACAAAATTGTAATAGTAATACTTATTGTACTGGGATTGGGCCTTATAGCTTATAACGTGACCTTGGTGGATTTCAAGGACCCTTTTCAGGGAAATAGTATAATAGCCCTAATAGGAATAGTGGCCTCCTTATGTGCCATAGCACTTTTACTGATTTACAGTATCTCTAAAAAAATCCAGAAAAAAATTGAGCAGGACTAATTGGTAGCTTCAATTTGATCGGCCTCCTTTTGGCTTATGCTTGGGCTATCCAGTTCCAATACTTTTTGTAGCATATCATCCCCACCACTTTTTATCTTGGCATAGGTGTTGGGATCGAACAACTGTTCTGCCAATCTTGCCTTTATATATAATTTTATTTTATCCTCGTAAGCGTAAAAGTCGAACTTAATATTCTTATCCAAAAAATAATCTATAAACTCTTCAAAAAGGATATCATCTACCCTAAACCCATTGATAAATTCTTCCTTTGAGTACCCTTGGTACTGGGGCCTGTGGGCATCCAGATGTTCAAATACAAAATAGCCCAGATATCCCGAACTTTCAATAGTCTCCAAAAATTCGGATTCATTGGAGCCAATGGGTACAAATACATCGGGGATAATACCACCACCGCCATAGACCACCTTACCTTTCGGGGTCTTAAACTTTAGGGAATCGGCAACTTTTATACTGTCTACAGAAATTAGTTCCCCACTATGAAAGCGATCCGTAAATTTCTGATAATAATCCTTATTCCCCTTGTTGTAGGATTTCTGAATGGAACGCCCAGTAGGGGTATAATATCTTGATACGGTCAATCGCACGGCCGAACCATCTCCCAAATCCATTTCCCGCTGAACCAAACCCTTACCAAAAGAACGGCGCCCCACAATAGTGCCTATATCATTATCCTGCAGGGATCCTGCTATGATCTCGCTAGCAGAAGCGGAACGTTCATTTATTAAAACATAGACCGGTTTGTCCTCAAAGTCCCCTTTTTTGGTTGCAAATACTTTATCTATCTTACCCTTTTTGTTTTTAGTGAACAAAATCAATTTCCCATCGCCTAGAAATTCATCGGCCATTTGTTCGGCAATCCCCAGATATCCTCCAGGGTTATCCCTTAGATCCAAAGTCAATTTCTTTGCCCCTTGGGCCTCCAATTTCCTCAATGCCGCCTTAAACTCTTTATAGGTTGATTCGGCAAAACGATTTACCTTTATATAGCCCATATCCTTGGTAAGCATATAATAGGCCTCTACACTTTTTATGGGAACCACATCCCTTTTAATATTTACACTGAAGGTTTTATTGTCGTCCTTTCTATAAACCTGTAACTTTACGGGGGATCCTTTTTCCCCTTTTAGTTTATTTACGATAACATCATTTCCAATATTTTGACCAAATAGGGTATCCCCGTCAGCCATAAGAATTTTGTCCCCGGGCTGTAGACCTTTGCGGTAACTAGGCCCATCTTCTATAGTCCTGATCACCGAAATAGTATCCTTATACATATAGAAATTAACACCAATCCCTACAAAATCGCCCTTCATATTCTCAGAGACCTTGTCCATCTCCTGTTTCGGGATGTATACCGAATGCGGGTCCAATTTCTCTAGAATATTATTTACGGTTACATCTACAATGCTATCCGTATTGATGTCATCAACGTATTCGTAGTCTATATAATCTATTAATCTATTGAGTTTGTCCTTTTTAGAATTGGTAGTGAAAAGCTTCTCAGGAGAGTCATTAAAGTTCAATTTGCCCCCAACGAATATCCCCGTGGCCAAAGCCAAGGCAATTATTGTAGGCCATATGTAGGAATTTTTTCTTTTCATGATCCAAATTGGCATTTACACGTTCACAATGGAAGGGAGGTGAACGAGCTGCACTCCTGCCTTTTCCAGAAATTGCAGTCCGGAGTTATCCTTATACGCTTTCTGATATACTACACGTTTTATGCCAGACTGATGTATTAATTTACTGCATTCCTTACAAGGGGACAACGTTATGTACAAGGTGGCACCTTCACAAGACTGGGTGGAAGAGGCTACTTTGGATATGGCATTGGCTTCGGCATGAAGAACATACCATTTGGTATAGCCTTCTTCGTCCTCACAAATATTTTCAAAACCGGTTGGAGTTCCATTGTAACCATCTGAAATAATCATCCTATCCTTTACAATTATTGCCCCTACCTGCTTGCGCTTGCAAAACGAAAGTTTGCCCCATTCGCTGGCCATTCGCAAGTACGCCTTATCATACTTTTCCTGTTTACGTTCCTTCATCCGTTGAATTTTCCCATTTATTAACGAGCCGATTTCCCTTTTAAATGTCCCATGGCCCCTTAGCAACTACCCAAATGGTTTGCCTCTACAAAGGTAAGGGAACTTTTTATTGAAAATATTAGCGAATTGGGAATAAAATAACTTTTCCTTACTAAGATAGCTGCTACCCACAACCCATACAATCCCAAAAGGTTAAGATTTAGCCAAACTCTACCAAGGAAACGTTGCAAACAACATTGGTATTGTAATAACCAGGATAATAATCGACATTACTTGGGTAAAAAGCGATTGTTTTACCGCAAATAGGGATCTAACGATATAATTGGCGCACAATACGGCTAGTAGAATTAATATTTGCGAAATTTCTATCCCGGCCGCAAAGCCCAATAAAGGTGAAATTTTTTCTTCTTCCCCGGCCATTAGCATCTTAAAATAATTGGAAAACCCGAAACCATGAACAAGGCCAAAAAAGCCCGTTGCTATGCTATATAGGAGCATGTTCCTATGTTCTGCCGCTTTATGGGAATGAATTAGATTATGGATAGCCGTAAAAAAAATGGTAATGGGAATTAGAAACTCAATCAGCCCAACATCAACCACCGCTATCCCATAGACCGAAAGGGCAAGGGAAGCGCAATGTGCAATTGTAAAAATTGTGGCAAGTACCAATATTTTTTTCCAATTTATAAAAGTAAATGGGACCGCCAGAGCTGCCAAAAACAAAATATGGTCATAAGCCTCCAAATCCAAAACATGCTCCAATCCCATTTGAATGTAAAACCAAAAATCCCCCATTGTCCAGAATAAAATTTAAAATTATTAATCAGCGTCTTAAAGACCTCTTTCTTGTTGAATAATCTCGTAGGCTTTCTGCACTTCCTTGAACTTTTCCTCTGCCCCTTTCTTAATAGCTTCGTTTTCGGTATTTACCCTATCCGGATGATACTTTTTGGCCATGGTCCTATAGGCCTTTTTAACCTCCTCGTCCGTCACTGATTTTTCAATTTCCAATATTTTGTACGCATTATCGGCCGATTTGATGAACATGGCCTTAATACTTTCAAAATCGATCCGACTTACCCTAAAATATCCTGCTATTTCAGATATTTTATCGATTTCTGCCGGACGCAAAGTCCCATCCGCTTGGGCTATTCCAAATAAAAAATGCAATAATTGAAGTCTTACTTCATATCTAGTCCGCTGATTTAGATAGTTGCATATACGTTCTGCAGAGACTTCCCTTTTCTTAACAACCTCATTAAACGTCCTGAAAATGGCATTGGCCTTATCCTTGCCATAAGTGCTTACAAAATATCGCCTCACGTAATCCATTTCGGTTTGGCTCACGGAACCATCCGCCTTAATGACTATAGAACAAAGGGAAAGCAAATTGATCTCAAAATCGGCAGGAGATACATTTTGCTGAGTAATATCCCTAAAAACAGAACGGCCTCCCCCACTGCCAGAGCTTTTCAAATTATCGAAAAAGCTACCAATAATAAATCCCAGTATTGCTCCAGGAAACCTAAAGACATAATACCCTAATATTGCGGCGAACCATTTAATCATCTTTATTTCAAATTTTGGCAAAGATATAATTTTAAGGTACAATAGAAGGTTTAATGAAAAGTTAAGGTATTTAGTTAGGATGTACTAAAATGGTTATCTTTGAAGACTTTATCAATAATCGAATAAAAATATATACTATGTATCCTGCAGAATTAGTAAAACCTATGAGACAAGACCTGGCAGTTGCCGGTTTTGAAGAACTATATACAGCCGATGCGGTTGAAAGTGCCCTTAGTAAAGAAGGAACTACCTTGGTAGTGGTCAATTCGGTTTGCGGTTGTGCCGCGGCCAATGCAAGACCTGCGGCCAAAATGAGCCTTCAGAATCCAAAGAAACCAAGCCATTTGGTAACCGTTTTTGCCGGTGTGGACACCGAGGCTGTAAATGCCGCAAGAAATGCAATGGTTCCTTTTCCTCCCTCCTCGCCCAGTATGGCATTATTCAAGGATGGGGAATTGGTACATATGATAGAACGACACCATATAGAAGGCAGGCCCGCAGAGGTAATTGCAGAAAATTTGATGGAGGCATACAATGAATTTTGTTAATGTGGCATTTCCACATTAATTTTCAGTAAATATTCTTGAATGAAACCGCTCTTTAAAAGAGCGGTTTTTTATTTTTGTAACATGCAAAAAGTATTGGCATTTCCCTTGTCGGCCCTTTATCTCATATTATTTGGGTCAACATTGCTTCTGTTCCATCCCCTCCAATGGGTCTGCTTCAATTGGTTCGGCTATGATGCCCACAGAAAATCTGTAGCCCTGTTGAACCTATGCCTGCTGCGCTGTACCCATGTACTCGGTACTCGTTATTCCTTCAACAATCCGCACCATATACCAACAGACAGACCGGCCATTATTGTGCTCAACCATCAAAGTATGCACGATATTCCTCCTGTTATTTGGCATATGCGAAAACATCATCCAAAGTTTGTAAGTAAAATGGAATTGGGCAAAGGAATCCCCAGCGTATCCTATAACCTTAGGCATGGTGGATCGGTACTCATAAACAGAAAGGACAGTAGGCAGTCCCTGACACAAATTGCAAAATTGGGAAGTTATATTGAAAAATATAATCGTTCCGCCGTCATATTCCCAGAAGGCACTAGAAGTAAGACCGGACAACCCAAAAAATTCCATACCACAGGATTAAAAGTGCTATTAAAGAAAGCTCCCTCTGCCATAATAATCCCCATAAGCATCAACAATTCCTGGAAAATGTTGAAATATGGCAAATTCCCGTACGGACTTTGTAACCACATTACTTTCGAGGTGCACAAACCAATGGAAAATAACGGAGATTCCGAAAAGCTCATTGAACAAGTTGAAAAAACCATAACCCAGGCCATAATGCCATCTGCATGACCAACACACAGATTATAGAGGAAACTATTGCTTTTGTAAAGGAAACCCTGCAGGGAGCCGAGGGTGGACATGATTGGTTCCATATACAAAGGGTCTTTAAGAATACGCTGCTTATAGCAAAAGATGAAAAGGTAGATGTACTTGTTGTTAGTTTGGGGGCACTACTACACGATATTGCAGATGCCAAGTTTAATGGTGGGGACGAAACCGTTGGGCCACAAATGGCATTTGAATTTTTAACCTCCTTAGAGGTAGATAAAAAGATAGTGGACCAGGTGGTGAATATTATTGAAAACATTTCCTATAAATCCAGTTTGGATTCTAAAAAACCTTTTACTTCCAAGGAATTGCAGGTGGTACAGGATGCCGATCGTTTAGATGCCATTGGCGCCATAGGAATTGCCCGTGCCTTTAATTACGGTGGGTTTAAGAACAGGGAACTTTATAATCCCGAAATTGCCCCCAACCTTCAAATGACCAAGGAGGAGTATAAAAAATCAAAGGCCCCTACTCTAAATCATTTTTATGAAAAATTACTGCTCTTGAAAGACAAAATGAATACGGAAACTGGTAAGAAACTAGCTGAAAATAGACACCAATACATGTTGGAATATCTGGAGCAATTCTATAAGGAATGGGCTGGTAAAGCCTGAGGCCTAAAGTAAATACCTTTCAGTATTATTTAAACCATCCGTTTATTGGGCTTTGGGCTGCACAGATCCCTGCACCCAATGTTCTCATCAGGATAATCAAAGCCCATATGCTAAAATAATTTCAACTGACCTCCCTTATAGCCTTCGTATAGGCTTGTATTAAGCTTCGGAAAAACTTTGTCCTTAAAATATTTTTGACGCGCCAAATGGGCCATATCCTTAATTTGCTGTGCAATTTTGCCTTCGCCCTTATTACGAATACCAAATCTACTATCGTTTAGGGAGCCACCATGGCAGTCCGCTATCTGCTGCAACACTTTATTGGCCCTGTCCGGTAAAGTCTTTCTTATCCAATCCTCAAATATTTGGCCTATGGCGCCATTAAGTCTTACCACGGTAAACCCAAAGGAAAGTGCCCCAGCCTCGGATACCGCTTTGGCCAAATTAAGAATCTCATGACTATTTATCCCTGGTATAATAGGGGCCAACATAGCATTAACAGGTATATGATTTTCGGACAAACGGCGTATTGTCTCCAGACGTTTTTTAATAGTAGCCGTTCTAGGTTCCAAGATGCGCCGTGTTTCTTCGGACAAAGAGGTCACGGAAATATTTACTGCTATCAAATTCTCCGCCGCCAATTGGGTCAAGATGTCCAAATCCCTCAGCAGCAGTACATTTTTGGTAATTATCCCCACTGGATGCCGGTATTTTAAAAACACTTCCAAACAAGCCCTGGTAATTCTAAATTGATGCTCTGCGGGTTGATAGCAATCCGTATTCCCGGATAGGACAATAGTAGCGGCCTTCCAACTTTTGCTTTTCAATTTGGCTTCCAATAGGACAGGGGCATCCTTTTTGACCAAAATCTTGCGTTCAAAATCGAGTCCGGCACTATAGCCCCAATATTCGTGGGTATTTCTAGCATAACAATAAATACATCCATGTTCGCAACCCTGATAAGGGTTTAAGGAATAATTCATGCCCACATCGGGACTGTCTACTTTGTTTACAATGGTCTTTGGAAAGATGGGAAGGTATTGCGTCCTGTTATGGTCCGATGTTTCCCCTTCCAAACGACAGAATTCCAAAAAATCCTCCCTTAATTCATTGGAAAATTGGGAAAACCTATTGCTCGTATTTTGTTGGGCGCCACGACCTTTAATGTATGTATTCTGTTTCAAATGATTTGGATTTTGTCCAAATTTATGGATTTTATCCATATTAAAATACATAAAAATAGATATATACACTTCATTGGGACATTTATTCCTGCAGGAAATGAAAAGCAATAATCCCTAAACCTAAATAAATAATTATATTGTTGTCCTAAATTGTGCGCAGATGAAAACTAGCAAACACAGCTTTATAATAATATTTTTTCTTTGCGCATGGTATAGTTCATATGCCCAAGAAAAAAGGAATGTGGACGATGGCACCAATTTTACCATAGAAGAGGCACAGGCTATAATTGACAAATACAACTTATTGGAGGGCAGCATAATATTACACCCCAAGGATTCACTGACTCTTTCCTTACGGGAAAGAGATCCGGAATTAGCAAAAAACCTCTCTAAACCACCTTTAATACCGATGACCAAAGCCGAATTTGAAAAGTCAGTCGCAGAAATGGCCGCTTACCAACAATCACAAGAAGGACAGATAGCAAAAAAGATTGGGGATTTTTATAGAAAACTAGGTACCACTGAACCTACCGGAAAACAGCTGGATAGTTTATACTTGGGCATAGATAAGGAGTACGGAACAGACTATTGGCAACAGGTTAGAGGCCCCTTACCCCCTGGCGGAAAGCGTTACTCCAGTTTTGGCAATAAACCAATGCCCTTGAAAGAACCTTAGTGTATTACTATTCGGGAGGACAACCCTTATCTTTGGGCGTTATGGAGTGTTAATTTCTACTTTTACCAATTGCTTTTTAGATCCCCTTTTAGCATAATAAAGCATATTACTGTTTTCCTTGTCTATCAACGGCATGGAAACCATTAACGGAAGACGTGCTTCGTGATCATCTATTACCTTTTCATAACGTATCTTACCTTCCTTGTCCAACTGGATCATAAATACGTTTCTGTTACGACTAAGGCCCTGTTTAAAAACCAATCTTTCACCACTTAACAATTGTGGGTTTTCTGCAGCCGTGCTGATCAGATAATAGGTATTATCACCACTGGTGCAAGAACTGTAAGACGCGTACGCACCATCTCCCTGGGTCACCTCCGACTTATTAATATTTCTTGCCCAAATGATATCGCCTTCCGAATTTAATTTGGCACTGACAATATCGTTGTAATGAAACCTTTCTATTTTTATTCTGGATCCGGTGGGATCCTGCTGCACACTGGAAGTAACAAAGTACTCCTCCGCATTAAAAAGAATGGAATTATCCTTGGTAACACTGATATTCTTAAAGACTAAATTCTTGATTTCCGTATCGTCTTCCCTCCCAAACTTATCGGCCATAAACTGTTGTGAAAACGCATTGTATTTCCTTTCCTTGATGACTAAGGAGTTCCTATCAAGTTCAAAATAAGCCAAACCATTATATCTATTGTCCTTTCTATCTGCATAAAAACCAACACAAATTAATTTGTCATTTACGATGATAGGTTTTAAGGCTTCCGAAAATTTACCGGGGTCATCAAAAGTCTGGATTCCCGCCCCATATTTGGTTACCTTGAGCAGTTCATATTGAAATTTCCGTTCTGTGGCCGCAAATCGTTTCTTTTTATAATAAGCTTTACCAACCAAATACAACTGACTTAAATCCTTGGAAGTAACAATGTTTTCAAAGGCATAGTTCTTTTCTTCTATTTCCGAAGAAAAATCATATTCCATAAGCTTGTTCAAGCTACTGTTAAAGAGATATACAAAATGCTTTTCCTCCTTCCCCCTTTTAAAGTGGGTACTAATGGCGAAAGCCGATTTGTCCTCATTTAGAAAAGCGGTTGTAGTGAATCCTGAAGAAAAATTCCTCCTATAATAATTATGGTCCATAGGTTCGTTTACTTGCTGAGAGGGTATGGAAAGAATCGTCTCCTGGCTAAAATTAAAGTGGTCCAATGGACTTCTATGCACCACGTAATCATAGGAACCCTTACCAAGATTATAATCCAAGAACAGGATATTAAGTTGTCCGTTCTTTACAAAGGCATTTACAAAGTCGAGACCCTTTAGTTTGTAATTAAACTCCCCAATCAGTTCCAAATCCTTATTGTAATGTTCAATATAATACCCCTTGGGCTTCAGGATGATACCCGTGTAATAGGAACGCACCAATATAGAGCCTCCCATTCCGTCATCCGAAATTTCCAACAAGTTGGAATATTTATACCTATCATTATATTTTTCTCCAAAACTATATTTTACAGGCAATTGCTGAGCCTGGGTAAGGAAAAAAACACAATAAAACAAACATGGTAACACAAGATTTTTTCCAATATCCATAACAATCCATTTAGATTATCTTTCTAAGCACCCGGAAAATTGGCCTTTCTTTTTTCCAAAAAAGCAGTGGTTCCCTCCTTAAAGTCCAAAGTACCAAAACAACTGCCAAAAGCCTCTATTTCCGCTTCGAAACCGT
Organism: Arenibacter flavimaris; assembly: GCF_030291335.1. Lineage (NCBI taxonomy): Bacteria > Pseudomonadati > Bacteroidota > Flavobacteriia > Flavobacteriales > Flavobacteriaceae > Arenibacter > Arenibacter flavimaris. The sequence continues at coordinate 42,882 of NZ_JASWIM010000023.1, read as the reverse complement.
TTATACTATTGTTAAAACCAGCATTTACCGCTTTTATTGCATAACTAATGGCCACAGGGGAATTATTCGATATCTTACCTGCAAACTTCATACAGAGATCCATCAGATGTTCCTGCTCAACCACATAGTTGACCAAGCCGAATTGCAATGCTTTGGCAGCATCGATCATGCCTGCTGATAGTATCATTTCCAAGGCCCTTCCCTTCCCTATAAGTTGCGGTAACCTCTGTGTTCCTCCATATCCCGGTATCACTCCCAGGGAAACTTCGGGAAGACCCATTCTGGCATTATGGCTGGCTACCCTAAAATGGCAGGCCATAGCCAATTCCAAACCACCCCCCAAGGCAAATCCGTTTATTGCGGCTATGACAGGAGTGGATAGGTTTTCTACAAAATCGAACAATCGTTTCTGCCCTTTTGCGGCTAGTTTTCCACCTTCCTTAACGGTAAAATTGGCAAACTCGGAAATATCGGCCCCGGCCACAAACGCTTTTTCACCACTCCCCGTCAAAATAATGACCTTTACTTTTTTATCCTGCTCCAAATTCTTAAAAGCGTAATGCAGCTCTTCTATGGTTGCCTTGTTAAGCGCATTTAATTTAGTTGGTCTATTTATGGTGATGACGGCCACCTGCGCTTCTGAAGTAATAAGTAAATTTTCGTATTTCATTGTTTTAATATTAATTTAATCCAAAAAGTATTAAGATACCCGGTATGGACTTTCCAGCCGATACCGATTTATATATTTACACCTTCATTGGCAATAGGAAACCGAACCGTAAACACAGTGCCCCTTCCTGGTTCCGAAGTAAAGTTGATAGTTCCCTTATAGGTTTCCACAATATTTTTTACCATCCCAAGACCAAGGCCCATACCGCTGGTCTTAGTTGTAAACTTAGGTTCAAATACCTTGTCTTTAGACTCCATTGAGATTCCCATACCGTTATCTTCCACGGTCATTTTAACAAAATTCCCATCTCTGGAAACGGTCACCAAAACATTGGGGGCATCTACATTCACAATTGCCTGGGTGGCATTCTTGACCAGATTGGTAACTACCCTAATCAATTGTGTACGATCCAATTTGGCAATTATCTCCTCTTGGTCGGAGGAAAAATGAATATAGTTTTCATCAAAAATATCCACCGCCATTTTTACGATCTTCACTACATTTAAGGTCTCATTCTGCTGGGCCGGCATATTGGCAAAATTGGAAAATGCCGAGGCGATACTGCTCATAGTATCAATCTGCTGAATCAATGTTTTTGAATATTCGGAAACCTTTTTTGTAATATCGGGATCATTTGGATCGAACTTACGTTCAAAATTCTGCACACTTAGACGCATAGGCGTCAGTGGATTTTTAATTTCATGAGCTACCTGCTTTGCCATTTCGCGCCATGCCTGTTCCCTTTCCCCTTTTGCCAATTTTGCTGCGCTTATTTCCAGCTCGTCTATCATTTCGTTATAGGAGGTAATCAACTTTCCAATTTCCTCACTCGGATTCTCTACAATTATCTTTTCGTTCCTTTTGGTAAGGTCGGTCTGATTCAATCGGTCCGAAATGGTCTGCAAGGACCTAGTAATATACTTGGAGATAAAATAGGCTAGGGCAATTGCCAGGAGTAACAACAAAAGGTAAGCTCCGGTTAACCTCAACAAAATCTCCTTCAATTCCTTATCATTAAAGGAATTATCCTCAAAATAGGGCAGGTTTAAAATCCCCACATGTTTAAACCTTTTATCGTCGATGTAAGTGTAGGATGCTTGATAACTATAGCCTGCAGCCGATTTTTGTTCCACGTACCTTTTGTTAGGCGAGGACGCCAGATTGTTCAGCACTTCTGCTTCCAAACATGTGGAAATGGAGTCTACTTCAAATTTGGGCCTAGAACTTTTAATTAATTGGCCCTGTAGATCATAAATATTAAAATTGATATTCTGGACCAAGGCGATCTCATAAATTTCATCCCTAAAAATAAGGCCTAAATTTTCGGTAGTAACCGGGTATGTTGTCTTTTGCAGTGCCAGATCAATACTCTGTTTGATCTGTTCCTCCTTCCGTTCCATACGATCTGCATGGTAGTCCCTGTTTTGTTCGCTGTACTGGTATATGGTAACGGATGCAATCAAAATAAATGCGATTACCACCCAAAAAATCATGGAGATAAAAATTCGGGAACGCAAGGAGAAGTTTGTGAGCAACTGAAATCTAATTTAGACTTTAAAGGTAACAATTATCACGCCAAAATTAATGGCAATTTAGCATCAAGTAGTGCCTAAGCTTCAGGATCTTTATCGCGGATCCGCTTGTAAAGCCTTATACCCAACATTAAAAGCACTCCCAGTACAATAATACCGACAACACCAAAAATCCAATTGAAAGTTCCCTTTAAAATCACCAAGAAAACCACTGCAAATAGAATCAAGGTAGCCCCTTCGTTCCATATGCGCATAAATTTGGAGGTGTATTTCACCTCATCTCGCTGCAACTGTTTAAAAATCTGATGATTTTTCAAATGATAGGCTATCAGTAACAGTACAAAGACAAGTTTTATATGCATCCACGGCTGTTGCAACCAGGCAGGATACAAAACCAAAAGCCATATAGCAAAGAAGGTGGCCAAGACCGCGGACGGCCATGTAATGATAAACCACAACCTCTTGGTCATCAACTTTAGTTGGTGGGTTAGGATTTCCCGCTCCGGTGACGTTTTTTGATCGGCTTCAATATGATAGATAAACAACCGGGGTATATAGAACAATCCCGCAAACCAGGTAACTACAAAAATGAGGTGCAAGGATTTAATATAGTTGTAATAGTCGGTCATACAAGTTCTATTGTTCCGTAAAGATAGTAGACGGATTTCTGAAAAACTAATCTTTGGTATCCTTACTGGTTTACACCCCTAATACAGGGGTCAATACCAACTAAAAAATCTCCCAATTTTATTCACTTTCTGAAAAATGTCCTCTGTATTTGTTATGGTAAAAAATGCAATATGCCTTACAATCAGAATAGGGTTTATGTGAATGGATTAATTTTTTAAGCAATAAGACTTTAATCCCTGCAAAAGTTACGTAATTTGGGTAAATGCAAAAGAAATTATCCATTATAAACCTGCTCTCGGTGATTTTGGTCATAGCTGTAAATTATGTTTCGCAGGCTGTCCGCATTAACGATACCACTATAGGGGAATTAAGTCAGCGGTACACCAATCTTTTCACTCCTGCCAGCTATGCCTTTGCCATTTGGGGCCTTATTTTTTTTAGCTTGTTGGCCTATGCCCTATTTCAAATTAAAGTTGTTTTTTTTGATAAGAAAGAACTTGCTTACATAGAGCAGACGGGATATTGGTTTGCCTTTGCCAATGTATTGAATGGGATGTGGGTGATTGCCTTTGCATATGGGTACATGGGCTTAACCGTAATTATCATGGCCGGAATCCTAATCTCCCTAACAAGAATTATTATCAACACCAATATGGAACGATGGGATGCCCCTAAGGGAATAATAGCCTTTTCCTGGTGGCCGATTTGTCTTTACAGCGGATGGATTACCGTTGCCACTATAGCCAATATTGCCCTTTATTTAACGAAAATAGGTTGGAGCGGTGGTTTTCTTACAGAAGTGTCATGGACCATTGTTCTAATGGTAGTTGCCACATTGATAAACCTGGTCATCATCTACAAAAGAAACATGCGCGAATTTGCAGCTGTTGGGGTATGGGCACTGTTCGCAATTTATATTAGGCATCAAGACAGCATGGAAGTCCTGGCTTATACGGCATTGGCGTGTAGTGCTGTTCTGCTATCGGTAATATTGGTCCATGGGTATAGCAAAAGGAAATCCAACCCCTTTTTAAAGCTTTGAATTATTAAAAACCCGGATTCTTTATTGGGTTCGGTGTAAATATCATCTTCTTGGACTTTAGAATGTTGAATTCTTAAAGCTTGTGTTACTTATGCTTTTCCATCAAGGTCGCCCTCACTTCTTTCCTCAAAAAATAGCCCGTAACCAGGGTGGCCAGGACATCGGCAATGGGGAAGGAAATCCAAACTCCCAGTTCTCCCAAGTAATTGGGTAAAATTAAAATGAGCGGTATAAAAAAGAATCCCTGTCTACTCAAGGTCAGTAATAGAGCAGGAACGGCCTTGCCAATGGCCTGAAAATAGGCCGCACCAATCAATTGAACTGCGATAATAGGTGTAGCCGCAAAGACCCAGCGCATAGCTGAAGGGGTATGTTCCAATACATAGGCATTCATAGCCAATTCATCTGCGGTCATTCCTGGCTGGTTGCTCAAAAACAGGGCCGCAATCCCTGCCGGAAAAATCATAAGCCCTACAAACACCACAAATGCCAAGCTGGCAGCGTATAGGATGGCCGTATTGATCGACTCCCGTACCCTTTGGTATTTTTTTGCTCCGTAATTAAAGCCTGCAATAGGTAGAAATCCCTGTGTAACCCCAAATACGGGGAACAGGGCAAACATTAGCATCCGACCAATAATGGCGTAAACCGCTATCATGGCCTCTCCTCCCAGACCAAAGAGAATGTTGTTCATCAACAAATAGATTAAACTTATTACGGCCTGTCTGGACAAGGTTACGAAACCCAAAGCGCCTATTTCCCTTAGAATGGGTCTATCCAGTCCAAAATGGGACCATTTCAATTTTAATTCGGAATTCTGGGAAAGAAAAAAGTACAGTATATAGGCAAAACATAGAAAATAGCCTATAGTAGTTGCCCATGCTGCCCCTTCCATACCCCAATCAAATACATAGATAAAAAGATAATCCATCAAAAGATTTCCTACCGAGGGGATTATCATGGCGTTCATGGCAAATCTTGGTTTACCTTCCGCTCTAATGACCGTATTTCCCATCATACACAGCGCCAAGAATGGCACTCCGTACAAAACAATGGTATAATATATTTTGGCCGGACCAAAAATATCCCCCTTGCCCCCAAAGGCCGGAATTAGGCTATTAACATAATAGAGTCCCAAAATCACCATAACTATGGTAACCAGAAGTGTTAAACTTATCTGATTTCCAAAGGTCTTTAGGGCCTTTTCCTTATTGTTTTCACCCAGGGCACGCGAAATAATACTAGATCCCCCAATACCAATGGCCATACCTAGGGCCGCTATAAAAAAGGAAACTGGAAGTACTACATTGATGGCCGCAATGGCTATGGAACCGATCCAGTTGCCAACAAAAATAGAATCGACCAGCACGTTAAGTGACATGACCAAAATGCCTATTGAAGCGGGAACTGCCTGTTTTACCAGCAATTTACCTATAGGCTCACTACCCAACTGTTCTGAGGATACCTTGGCCATTACACGGGAAGAGTTTCCTTAGCCTGCCAATCCCCTATCCATTTCACCATTAAATTCACCCAGGCTTCATTGTCGTTTAAACAGGGGATATGCTTGTAATCTTCCCCTCCTGCTTCCTGGAACTGCTGTTTTCCTTCCATGGCAATTTCCTCCAAAGTTTCCAAACAATCCGCAACAAAGGCCGGGGTAATTACTGCCAAACGTTTAATACCCTCTTTCCCAAAACGTTCAAACTCAAAGTCGGTATAGGGCTTTAACCAGGGATCGTTGGGCAAGCGGGATTGAAAGGAAAGGCTTACCCTATCATCGGAAAGACCCAGTTGCTCCTTTACTTTTCCGGTCATTTCATAACATTGATGACGATAGCAGGTATGATGTGCCACCGAATTGGTCTTACAGCAGTTGTCATCAATCTTGCAATGGAATTTTGTAGGGTCGGATTTTTTTATGTGTCTTTCGGGAATGCCGTGATATGAAAATAAAATGTGGTCGTATTCAAAACCTTTCAACCCTGCTGCAATACTTTCGGAAAGCACCTCAATATAATCCTGGTTATTGTAGAACGCGGGTAGCGTTGTTATTTTAACCTTAGGAAAAAACGCATCCTTGACCTCCATGGTCTTGACCACCACGGTTTCATAGGAAGACATAGCATAATGAGGGTATAGTGGAACCAACAGCACCTCGTCCACCCCTTTTTTCGTAAGTTCCTCCAAAGCGTTCTTTATCGTCATACTTCCATAACGCATCCCCAAGGCCACGGGAATTTCACTTTGTTCTTTTACCTTTTGTGCAAAACGTTCGGAAATTACTATTAAAGGAGATCCCTCTTCCCACCATATCTTTTTGTAGGCCTCGGCCGATTTTTTAGGTCTAGTCTGTAAAATTATCCCACGCACAATAATATTCCTTAACCATTTGGGAACATCAATTACCCTTTCATCCATTAAAAATTCATCCAAATAAGGTTTAACATCCTTAGGGGTGGGACTATCCGGGGAACCTAAATTTACCAACAAAACTCCTTTCATTCTTCCTTTATTATCAATTTACCTGTGCAACAAAAATAACACATGCAGAGCAACTATGATTTAAATCCTATAAATAGTTTAACTATACCGGCATAGACTGAATCAATTTATAGGGAATGGGTAAAACAGTATTATTTTAATACCATTAGGTATTTTATTTTCAACAGCCGTAACATGTTTACAAATTGGCAATTTCCTGTCTCGAAAAGGAATATTATGGGGTTATTGAAAGTTCACCCAATAATATACTGGCTCGAAGTTTTTATATTGAACAGATTTTAGTATGTTAAAGTCAATATTGAACTTAAGTAAGACCAAAATGGAAAACATATTAAAAAACATAGACAACCAGACGCTCATTTACGCTACTGGCACATTCGTCCTTTTGGCTATTCTTTACATCATCACGTATTTTACCCTGCGCAAACTGGGGAGTAATCCAAAATATCTCATTCCCAAAGATGCCATGAAAAGAGTGAGCATGCCACTTTTTATACTATTCCTCTCCCTTTTGGTCCGTTCAAAATCACTTCATACCCTATTGTACCTCAACGATTATAGCTTTGTTATTAGAAAGACCAGCACTTTAATGATTATATTTTCTATAACCTGGTTGATTTTGGTGGCTTTAAAAGTTGCCAAAAAATTGATTATCCAAAATTATGATGTAAAGACATCCGACAATCTCAAGGCTAGAAAAATATATACCCAATTCAATATCCTGGAACGGATTTTTATCGTAGTGGTGGCGGTACTGGCTTTGGGGGCCGCCCTGATGAGTTTTGATAGCATAAGGGAGATTGGACTTAGTCTTTTCGCTTCTGCAGGAGTGGCGGGTATTATCATAGGTTTCTCTGCACAGAAACTAATTGGAAGCATCTTGGCCGGAATCCAGATTGCCATTACCCAACCCATTAAATTTGATGATGTGGTGGTGGTGGAAGGCGAGTGGGGCCGGATAGAAGAAATTACACTGACTTATGTAGTGATTGAGATTTGGGACAAAAGGCGGCTTATTGTCCCCACCACCTATTTTATAGAAAACCCCTTTCAGAATTGGACCAAAACATCGGCGGATATTCTAGGTACTGTTTTTATACATACGGATTATCGTGTTCCTTTTGACAAACTGAGGGAAGAACTCACTAGGATATTGTCGTCCTCGGAATTGTGGGATGGCAATGTAAACGTATTGCAAGTTACGGACGCCAAGGCCCAGAGTATTGAGATAAGGGCCTTAGTGAGCGCAGTGGACTCGGCCACCGCATGGGATCTAAGGGTTTTGGTACGGGAAAAACTAATTGGTTTTTTACAAGAGCATTATCCGGAAAGCCTACCACATACACGATTATACCTTAGCGATGATGCCCAGCCCAACTCTTTTAAAAAGTAATCCACGGCCCCAATTGATTGGCACGAAAAATGATGCCTTAATACAAATAAAACGTTAATTATGCCCCAAGCCTTTATTCCTATAAATTTTTAAAGCATTTTTAACAAAAATTTGGATTCGGTATGCGCTTTTGTTTAGGTTTTCTTCTGCTATTCTTATCCTATGTCATCTCCGCCCAAGAAGAGAACAGCCTTTTATGGGAGATCTCCGGCAATAATCTACAGCAAACGTCCTATTTGTACGGTACCATGCATGTAAGTCAGAAAATAGCCTTCAGATTGGACGACGTTTTTTACGAAGCTTTGGACAAAAGTGAAATTGTGGCCTTGGAATCGGACCCGGATAGTTGGTTGGAAGACTATGGAAAAATGCGTAGTGGCGGAGTTGGATATGGAACCGGCTTTATTACCAAGGGCTTTTATTTATATCCCTTTGCCATCAAAAACCCGACCAAGGAAACCGTGTCCTCTTACCTCTCCCTGGACGATCGGTTAGTGAACAATATTCTCTACCGCACCAATGAAACTTCCCAAAACTTTGAAGAGGAAACCTATTTGGACATGTTTATTTATCAGGCGGGCAGAAAGTTTTCCAAACCCATAGTGGCCTTGGAAGATCTGGAAGAATCCAGCGCTTTGGTTGGTAGGGCCAATATGAATGCCATGAAACCCAAACCTGACGAATGGCTTCAGAAAAAAATGCAGACCCAGGAGGTGATGTCACTTTTGCAGGACGCCTATAGGGAACGCAACATAAATCTTATAGATTCGCTTGACCAGGCCATGTATACGGAGTATTACTTGCAAAACATGCTCTATGCCCGTAATAAAAATATGGTACTGAGATTAGATTCCTTAATGCAAACAGCAAAAGTGTTTACAGGTATTGGGGCCGCACACCTCCCTGGAAAAAATGGGGTAATACAACTGCTTAGGAACAAAGGGTACCAGGTGAAACCACTTACTTCCAGATTTTCCAACAAAGGACGGGCCCTAAAAGATTCCCTGGAAACCAAAATCCTGGACAATGAATATTACCTAAGAACTCTGGATGACGACCTTTTTAGTATTCTCCTACCCAATAAACTCTATCCCATAGCAGAATATACCAATACTACCTACGTATCTCCCGATTTGGCTAACGGTAGTTATCTTATGGTGAACCGCATCCCCACTTTCTCCTATTTAAAAAAAGACTACACCTACAGCTTGGAAGATGTGGATAAACTGTTGTTCGAGAACATACCGGGCAAAATCCTTGAAAAAAGGAAAATAGAAAACGGGATATATCCCGGATTGGATATTAAAAATCAGTTGAAAAATGGTGACTTTCAACGTTATCACATTTACATAACCCCATTGGAAATACTCATTTTCAAAATGAGCGGACACGGTGATTATGTAGTAAAACATTCCGATACCATTTTTAACAGTATACAATTCAAGTCCTTAGAAAAAAAACGAACGGTACTTTTTTCCCAATTCGATGATTTTGAAGTCGAAATGCCTCCTATATACAATTTTACCAATCGGAAGCGAAAAGGTAATAGATTTATTGAAGGTGTAGATCCCGAAACCTCCTCCTACTACTTTCTTAAAAAAGCTACTTTAAATGATTTTAATTTCATTGAAGAGGACACCTTTGAACTGAAACAAATACAAGCCCGATTTTTTGAAGACCTTAAGTTGAAACCTGAATATGGGCCTTATGACAATCAGAGTTTGACTTCTTCCGCCAACTTTAGCCCCAACGGAGCACAAAAGTTATATTTAAAGACTGTTATTAGGAACAACCACTATTATCTCTTGGGCAGTGTTTGCAAGGATAGCACGGATGCCAAACATTTTTTCGATTCCTTTAAGGTAAGGCAACAGAAATATACCGAAGTGTTTAAAAAAATTCGGGATACTGCTTTGTTTTTTTCAACAGTCAGCCCTGTTGATCCTCCCAAATTTGTTGAAAACAGTAATAACTATTACGAACGCCACAAAAAACCAAAACCTTACAGCGCATACACCAAGAAATCTGTTTATCAAAATAAAAATAACGAGGCTGTGCTTGTTACTGTTAATAAGGCCCATGATTTTCTAATGTTCCCCAATATTGATTCAGTATGGAGGTTAAGGAGAAAATTGTATGCTCAAAATACGTTTAAGATTATCCGGGAGCAACGGCCAAAGTACAACAACAAATATCACGAGATGAACATAACCCTAGCAGATACTGGTAGCACTAGGGGAATAATGATCAAAAACATTGTTAAAGGCGGTTTACTTTACGAAGTAAAGGCCCTTATAGATACTGTTCTGCCCCCAAGTAAGTTTGTCCATGAATTCTTCAAAAACTTCTCTCCCCATGATACCCTTATAGGTTCCTCAATCCTAAGCGATAAAACAGCCGGTTTTTTCAAGGCTATAAGACAGAACGATAGTATTGTCCTTGATGGCTATCCATTTGTGCAGTTTTACAAAAAACACGAGGATTCCCTTAAGTATTACATTTCCGAATTCAACTTTAAGGACAATCAAAAATATTTGCAGGCACATTTAATCCAAAAATTGGCCCAAATGCAAGATGTGGACGCCACAAAGTTCTTTGAGGCCTACTATGCCAAATCCTACAACAACTCCAAGGCTCAAACAAAAATACTACAGGCCATTAGCAAAAGACAAAATGAAAGCTCTTTAGAACTTCTTTTACGCCTTATGTCAACCGATTTGCCTTTGGTATCCAGCAAACAGGAGATTCAAAATATATTTCAGCCCTATTTGGATAGTCTGCCCCTTGCGCGCAAATTATTTCCGGAAATCCTGGACTACAGTGCCATAGAGGAATATAAATCGCCCATTTTCTCAATGCTTGCCAAGCTCAAGGCACGTGGCTTGATAAAACCGAAAAGCTACAAGAAATACAAGAATCAGATTTTAAATGATGCCAAGATCCAGTTAAAGAGGCAGCTGGGCCTCTCCATGGATCAATTGACAGAGGAGTCACCAAATACATCTGGCAACAATTACGACATTTTGGAGAATTATGCCATTCTACTTTATCCGTTTATTAAAGAAATAGAGGTTGCCGCATTCTTCAGACGTCTATCGAAGGTGGAAGACCCCGAAATACAAACGTCATATATTGCCCTAATGATTAAAAATGAAGAAAACCCTCTGAATGGTGAAAACAAAATACCGAAAAGCCTAATAATATCACTTGCTGAAAACCCTGAAACACGCTTAACACTATTCGAGAAATTACAGCGTATTGGCAAATTGAATTATTTTCCTGCCACCTACAGAAATCAACAGGCTATAGCCGAATCCATACTCTACAATACTTTGGAATTAAATCCCGAACAATACAACATTGAATACATCAAAGATCAAAAATTGTATTATCCCAACAACAATTACCACGGCTATTTTTTTAAAGTAAAAGATAAGGATAAGTACAGTAATAATTTAAAGATGTACTTATTAGCTTTCAAAAAAAGAAACCAAATTGAATCCAAGCCCTATTATATAAATAAAGGTTTTAACATTGCAGACATTAATACCGAGGAAGAAGTATTGGAGTTAACTACCGAGGAGTATAATTTAAAGGATAGGCCACGTGCGATAGTGAACAACCCTTCGGCCTACCCTGGCTTTATGCATTAATACTATACTTTTTGGCATTAATACAAGGATATATGCCTCTAACCCAAACTAGAGTGATTGGGATAAATAAAAGAATCTTTAATAATAAGTAGCCATTTTTGAATGGTTGCCCCAAATAATTATTTATATGTATATATTAAACAAGTTTAATCTGTCCGTTACCAGGTTTTTATGCCTCTAAGGTTGGACTCGCCCTCCTGATACCGAAATGCACATACCAATAAGTATTAAAAAATTATAATTCATTTATATATAACAATATATAAACTTTTAAATAAACTATAAATTCATATTAATTCGATGAAACATATACTCTGCTTTCTAATATTAATTGGTTACAATCTCCCTGGAGCTGCCCAAAAACTAATTTGCTCAACACAGGACAGGGAAGCCTTTAACACCAAAATAATGGCAATTTCCAATATTAATGCTCAAGATATTGGCCCTACAATGGTTGCGGTGGGCAAAACCTTTATTGGAATTCCCTATGTGGCCAAAACTTTGGAGATAGGAGAAACCGAATCCCTGGTCATAAACTTTCAGGGGTTGGACTGTACTACTTTTGTTGAGAATGTTTTGGCTTTTAGCCTCATGCTTCATAATAAAGAAAAGGAATTTAACAGCTTTATCGACCACCTTGAAACCATTCGGTATAAAGACGGAAAACTCAATGGTTACGCCTCACGGCTGCATTATTTTTCAGAATGGATCGCCAACAATGAGCAAAAAGGCCTATTGCAGGATATGACCTCCCAAATTGGAGGTGTGGAAAGCAGTAAGCCCATTAATTTTATGAGTACACATCGGGAACTGTACCCTTTTCTCAAGGATGCGGATAACTACAGGAAAATACAGGCTTCAGAGGAATTTCTTAAATCGCAGTCCATCTGTATACTACCACAGGAGCAGGTAAAGACACAGGAGCACCTAATCCAATCCGGGGACATTATTGCCCTGACCACCTCAATAAAAGGACTGGACATTACCCACACTGGAATAGCGACCATGGAAGCAGATGGAAGAATACATTTATTGCATGCTTCCACGGGATCCATGGAGGTAGAGGTCTCCAAATTACCATTGGCCGATTACCTAAAGGGCATAAAAGGAAATACGGGAATTATGGTAGCACGCCCCTTATAGCCCCATGAATCATTGTTCTTAAATTGGACTTTCTCAAATGATATGCCCTAATCCCAATTTAGGATAAAATAAACGTAATTGCAGAAGACTTATAAAAGTTGTTCCATAGGCCCACAGGCGAATTTCGAATTATGTGACAGTACTCCCAAAGGCCGGCGCAACACAATTTCATAGGCTTCTCTATTTTGCACCCTCTTGAAGGGCTGTCTTTAAAATCTTTCCCACTTTTCGGTAACCTTTTGCGTTGGGGTGCAGACCATCCGAAAAAAGACTGGCATCAATTTTCTGGTCCTTGCCCAATAACACTCCCCCGATATCTGCATAATCCACATTTTTAGAGGTCGCCAATGCAGCTATTCCAGTGTTTAAATTACGCATACGCTCCTCCTTGCCTACCCTTGGAAACAACCCCAGCACTAACAGTCTTGCTTTTGGCTGTCTTTCTTTTATGGCATTGATCACCATTTCCAATCCACCGAGAATCTCCTTATCCGTATTGAGGTGTTCATTGTTGGTGCCGATCATAAGCACAATTTGCTCAGCTTCAAAGCCATCCAATTCATCGTGATAGATGCGCCATAATACATTTTCTACCCTATCCCAACCAAAACCAAAATTCCGTACCTCCAATTCGGCCAAATTGGATTTCCACGAATCTGCCCCGCTGCTTAAAATTGCTTTTGGAGAACCGCCCCAATAATGGGTGATACTGTTTCCGAAAAAACATATTTTGGGAGCACTTTCCCGATTCATTTTCAATAACTCCTGATGACGGCCCTCCCAAGGGTACATTTCGGGCTCCCTGGCCTGGGTTACCGGAATTGTCGTGGAAATGATTCCAATCGGCTCCTTCAATATCTCGCGTAAGGCCTTTTCATAGGCAAGGGCATACTCCATCATTCCCAAATCCGTTGGGTGGGTACCATCCACAAAACTCTCCATAGACAGATTCAATTCTTCCCGGGTCAACAAATGTATATCCCTTAGCCCGTCTGACTTTAATTGAGCAAATGCCTCCTTGGCAATTCTATTCAAATCGGTATAGGTCTGAAAACGATCAGCATCTACGGCCCCATCGGAATATCCGTCGTGCTCCACCACTAAAATTGGGGTTGTGGGACGTTTTTTCTTTATTTGTTGCACTGCCGAAATAATTAGCTGCCGTACCTCATCCAGTGAACGGTCCTTGGTTGCACTCAAATTGGGCAAACAATCCAGCACAAAGATTTTAGCATCAATTTCCGTAATATAATTGAGCACCTCTTCTTCAAGTCGCCCATTTCCTGAAAAGGCCAAATTTATCAGGGGTCTATCCAATTTTCTCCCCAGTATAGAGGACCAAGCCATTCCTGGGCGGGAGGCACAGCCACCTTGTGCAATGGAAGTGCCATAAACCACAACAGGTTTCTCTCCTCTTAAGGGCAAAGCTTCCAAAACAGCATCCACTGGCACTCCTATTTCCAACCATTCTACCTCATTATACAATGGCAGGTACAATTGGTACTCCCTTCCCTTGGTATGATATTTCTCATTTGGGTCTATGTTGGAGTAACGATATTGTATGGTATCGGCAAAGGAATATTTTCCTCTATACCATCTCCAATCCCCATCAGCGGTCTTGGCATATAGATCCACCCCGCTAACCCCGGTTGCCGGCATGTGGGGCATGGCATGGTTCCCTTTTACCTTGTATCGCACCGTTATAGATTCGGCATCACTTATAAATCTAATGGAGAGACCGGCTGAATGTTTGGACAAGTTCCAGACCGCTTCGCGGACAACTCCCTCGGCCTGTTTTGGCAATCTGTGATATCTTGTAGCCACCTGATCAGGCCATGCCTGGCCTTCAACCACCAACGAATTGGATTCTGCAGGATTATACCAAGAAATAGCTGTATCCTCTTGGGCAATTGAAAATTGAAATAGCAAAATTATTGCCCATAAAACTAAAAGCGACTTTTTTTCCATATATACTTATTCTTTTATTTTTCTTTTAATTGGCACCCAGACCTCTTCTTCCGAATTTGAGTTGTTGTTGCTGTATTTATCGCCCATAATCTCGAAATGTTCCCTATGATCCAATTGATAGTCGGATTTTGGCAACCATTCCCCAAAAATATACTGAGCCGTTCGGGGAAAATCACTGGGCAAACCCTTATGAATAAAAACGGCGTACAATCCTCCCAACAAGGTATAGGACTCCAAACCTTGTGGCAAAAACTCAAAATCTTCCACCTCACCAACCGCCCATTTTTCAAATGGAATACTGTCATTAAATTCCGGAAAACTCAGCTGCCTATCATATATTTGCATACTGATTAAATGGGCGCCGATTAAATTCCCAATTTCCTTTCTTCTCTTCATAAATCCCTGCCACAGTTCCCTGGTCCTATCCCGAGCCATAGACATTACCAATCGTTGTCCGATCAATTTTTTTTCAGATACTACTTCTATTCGAGGTTCCATTTAAAATATTACACTGATATAAAAATATATCTATTGATTTCTTCATATTAAGTCCTTCCAAACTAAATTGCCAGCGCTTTTTAAAGAGAATTCAATAGCTAAATATAAGCACTTGATTACAAAGATTTGGACTTTCAAAAAACCTTTCTGTCATCGAGCTGGCAATCATCGCATTTTTCCTACTTCAATTAATATTTGAACCAGACAAGTACATCTTTGAAACAATGGAAAAATGAAATTAAACCTCTATAAAAATTCATTGTAACGCTTCAATTACATACCCATTGGTTGGTCTAATATCACAATATGCCGCTTTTAGCACCATGACTGGCATTTGGTCGGGGAATTATGCACAAAATCTACCCATTGTACCATTTTTCTAAATGGATTAAACACAAAAACCAACCTTCCGGTTGGTTTATATAGGTATTCCCACAATAAGGCATTAGCCAAAGGGTAAATTAAGTGCCTTTTAATTTACAGATAGCAAAGTAACTTCAAAAATAAGTACAGAGCCCCCAGGGATTCCATTATAATCCCTGCTACCGTATCCCAAGTGGGCAGGTACCAAGAGTATACCACTTCCCCCTTCCTTAAAATAGGCAATCCCCTCTGTCCAACCGGCAATAACTTGGTTTAAACCAATAGTAATACCCTCTGCATCACTTTGATCGAAAACCGATCCATTACGAAAATATCCCTTATAGGCCACCGTTACATTGGAACTGGCCGTGGCCTGTGTTCCCGTACCTTCTTCTTCTATTACATAATAAAGCCCCGAGTTACTTCTTTCGGCGGTTAAATTGTTCTCCTCAACATAGGCCTGGATTTCCGCCTCGTTCTTGGCAACATAATCAATATTCTCCTCCGTTTTCTTATCGATATCACAGGAAATAAAAAGTATTAAGGCCAAAGCAAATAGTGTCCTCCTCATAGTTATTCTTTTTTAAGGGCCAAATATAGTAAAATAGCTAAAGCCACCTAGGCCGGTAGTCTTATTTAGGTGTGTAAATTTTAGTTAATTATAAAAAAACAAAACACCCTTAAAAACTTTTTTGGAAGCCTTTAAGGGTGTTCAATTTTCCACTCTATTTATTATTATACCGCAAAGCCAGGCCGGTAATTTCTGGTTACAAACTGATTTGCTTCCTCAAGATTGGTAATACGCATATTTTCCCCATCCCAAAGCAATTTCTTACGTGCAAAAAACTCCATCTTCCCCTTCTCATTTTCCCTTTGCAACAAATAGCTACGTATGGCAAGGTTCCCCATTAGGACTGTCTCTGTCATAGGCCCTGCATAATCAAAGGACGAGGTAAGCCCAAGATGCTCCTTACTGCCAAAACCAGCCTTACAGGCTTCTATCCACAAGCGTTGATGTCCGTATTCAGGTTCATCATTTGGCTCCACTTCCGGACCAAAATCCGTTGAACCATCGTTCATATATAATTTAGGCATTAAAGGGGAACTATCGTTAATATTGGTAGAGATAATTCCCTTTTCACCAATGATCAATACCCCGTTCTGACTCCCTTTACCTCCAATATCATCATCCGCTGGAATAATCTCTGGGTGTGCAGGGCGTATACCTCCATCGCTCCAAGTCATTTCTATGGGAGACTGACTCTTTTCCGTAGCCCCAAAGTGCAATGTTATAAATGAAGAAGCCGGACATCCTTCTGGATGATAATCGGCATTCCACATATTGGTATAAACAGCACCCACGCTACATTCTGCATCCGTTGGATATTTAAGCCCCAAAGTCCTAAAGGGAATATCGATCAAATGACACCCTACATCTCCCAGAGCCCCTGTACCGTACTCCCACCATCCTCTCCAGCCAAAAGGATGTAAATTAGGTGTGTAAGGCTTAAATTCCGATGGCCCCAGCCATAGATCCCAATTAAGGTCCTTTGGCTTTGCACTTGGATCCGGCTTGGGAAAAGCACCACCCTGTGGCCAAACAGGTCTATTGGTCCATACCTGTACCTTTGATATCTTACCAAGTTCCCCTGAATCCACCCATTTTTGAACCATGCCCAATAATGGGTTGGAACCACCTTGATTCCCCATTTGAGTTACTATTTTTTTACTTCTGGCCATCTCGGTCAGCATTCTTGCCTCCCGTATATTGTGAGTCATTGGCTTTTGCACATACACATGTACCCCTCGCTCCATGGCATAGGATGCTGCAGGTCCGTGTACGTGATCCGGGGTGGAAATGGTAACGGCATCGATGCCTTTTTCCTTGTCCAACATCTCCCTAAAATCTGCATACAGTTTTGCTTTCGGGAAGAGTTCAACAGATTTCTTTGCCGATCCTGAGAAATCCACGTCACATAAGGCAACCACTTTTTCCCTGCCTCCTACGGAAGCATTGCGAATATCACTGGCACCCTTTCCGCCCGCACCAATGGCCGCAATGTTCAATCGGTCACTGGGAGCAGTATACCCAACGCCTCCAAGTACATGCCTAGGCACAAAAAATATAGAGGATGCCATAGCGCCCTTTTTGATAAAGGATCTACGCGAGTCCACAGATTTTTTAGATTTTTTTTTCTTCATAATTATTGATTATTAGATTTTTATATTGACCATATTATCCACATAAGTCCTCCCAAAGCCGGAGATACCGCAACAACATTGCCATACACCTAAGCATATCAAGCATAGGGATATAGCAATATAGAACATATCCGCAAACATAATCTCTAAGATTTTCTCAAATACTACTACAATTTTAACCCTAATTGCAAACCCTGACCTCTTGAAAATGAAAAGTTTATAAAATGTGTGATAAAATCCCTCAAAGTTGATTTCCGCCTACACTGGGAAATTTGCCCGTCCACTTCCTCCATCCCGTCCCAATTTTAATGGATAATAAAATTCCAGAATTCCATACCAAATACAAGGAATCCGTTGCAAGGGGGAGGATACTTCCCTTGCCAAGCAATAAAATATCATACATCTGTAAAAAAATCTTCCTAAGGACGCCAATACAACAACGCAGCCGTATCTTTTAAACTTATTCCTGTAATTATCACCAACCTCCACCGTCTATTCATGTATGCCGGCAGATTGAAATTAGCATTCCTTACGAACATTTTATATAACCCTTATTTTGGGCCAATTCAATTATTCCAATACCATTAAGAGATTATTTATGATTTTTGTACTTCTTTTTGTAGTGGCTTGTTTTCTCGCATATAGCAATGGGGCCAATGATAACTTTAAAGGTGTGGCCACCCTCTTTGGCAGTGGGACCACAAATTACAACCGGGCCATAAATTGGGCTACGTTGACTACATTTCTTGGTTCAGTAACTGCTATTTTTTTAGCCAGTTCACTGGTCAAAAACTTCTCGGGCAAGGGCTTGGTCCCGGATGTATTGATACAGGCCCCTGAATTTGCCACATCCATAGCCCTAGGAGCAGGGATAACAGTATTCCTGGCCACAAAAATAGGGATGCCTATTTCAACTACCCATAGTTTGGTAGGTGGTCTTTTCGGAAGTGGTATTGTAGCTGTGGGAAGTGCATTTAATTTTAATCTGCTCGGCAATACATTCATAATGCCCTTAATTCTGAGTCCACTGATGGCTGCCGGGGCCAGTATAATCATCTATCTCCTTTTTAGACGATTACGTAATTTGTTTGGGGTCTCCAAACAAATGTGTATTTGCATTGGCCAAGAATATGTACCTGTTTTTGACAATTTGAACAAGACGAATCCTGCGGTTGATGCCATTGGCCCTTACAAATCAATTAAGATAGATGAGGAACAAAAATGCATTGAAAGGTACCAGGGAGCCTTTTTGGGTTTAAACGCCCAAAAACTACTGGATGTTGCCCATTTTTTAAGTGCAGGGGTGGTTAGTTTTGCCAGAGGTTTAAACGACACCCCTAAATTGGTAGGCCTGCTCATTGTAATAAACAACCTATCCATAGAATGGGGCATGATTGCCCTTGCCGTTGCAATGGCTATTGGAGGATTATTAAACGCAAAAAAAGTAGGCGAAACTGTAAGTAAAAAGATAACCCCAATGAATCATGGGCAAGGGTTTACGGCCAACCTCATCACTGGTCTTTTGGTAACCACAGCAAGTATACATGGACTGCCCGTTTCTACAACCCATGTCTCCGTAGGCTCAATTTTTGGAATTGGGACCGTAACCAAAAAATCGGATTTAAAAGTAGTACGCAATATTGTTCTTTCTTGGATACTAACATTACCTATAGCAGCCCTTATAAGCGCAATGGTCTATTATTTGTTGTCCAATATAGTTCGTTAGCCCTTCTTAATCAATGCCTCGGTTTTAAGAACGTAAATACGGCTTTCCTTTTCCTTAAAGCCCAAACTTTTATAGAGATTAATGGCTTCGATTCTCTTGTCTGCGCTAAAAAGAAGGATTTCGGTAAGACCATTTTGCTTTCCCAACTCCACCAATTTCTCCATCAGCTTCCTGCCAATTCCCTGGCCCCTGTGCTCCACATCTACGACCACATCCTCTACCCAGCCCTTAATGCCAGATATTACTGTATAGGTACACATTAAGGCCATTCCCAATACCTTATTGTCATCAATGCAATACACCAAACTTATAGGGTTCTCAGGATCCAGTACCTGCTTCAGGTCTACCTGTTTTATATCGGCATTCAATTGGCGGAACAATCCGGCCAGTTGCTCCTCCATTTCCGAATTTATATCGGATTCTTGTAATAATGCTATTTTCATGGGCTCTCTTTAGACTTAAGCTCTAAAATTTGAAAATTTTTATAGTTGCAAATTTAGTCAATCTTCTTTTAGTGTCAATAGCCATTTTTCTTTTGGTAAACCTTAACATAGTCCACCATAAAAACATCTGGAAAAATTGTTTTTAATATCTCCTCCTTTTTGCTAGGATATTCCATACTTAAAATTATATATTCCTCTATATTGGAGATACCCTCCTTTACCTCATAATACTTATACCCATCCACATAAAAAATATACTTGTCCGGGAACCATTCCAGGCCAAAGGTATGAAACCCCAAGCTTACCCCCCGGAGATAGCTCTGCATACCTTTGGTAGATTGCTGGTTGGGTCCGTAGGCCCAATGTACATTATGCGACACGATATCGGTTCCCAATTTTTTAAAAAACTCCATTATATCTATTTCAGCTCCAAATTTGGACGGGTCTTCCCCCTTGCTTATCTGGGGAGACTGTAACCAAAAAGCCGCCCAAACCCCCTCTGACTTCTGTAACTTGGCCCTGCATTCATAATAGCCATATTTGGACATAAACTTCCCCTGGGTACCCACTGCGGAGCCCAACAAGGTGTCCCCCTTTTTAAGGGCATACAACTTCAGATATCCCTTTTCCACTTTTACCGCTTCTTCGGAAACATAGGCAATAGCCCTAGGGCCAATACCTCTTACGGCCCATTTGGTGGTATCCAAAGCTTTTCCCTTAAACTGATCTTCCCATACCAATTTATAACCCATTTTTTCAGGATTAAAGCGTTTTTTGGACATAGGCCCCTGTGCTGGCCGTTGCGCAAAGGCAAATCCACTAATAAACACAAATAAAAAGACAGTGGTCAATTTCATTCTAAAGGACTTGTAACCGTCAATGGCTGTACACAAAAAAATTTCAGGTTATATATCATTTCAGACCCAAATTGATTTTATGAATTATTACCAATGTAAAAATACAACACATAACCAACAGTTTGAGCCAACAGCAAGATAACACACCTGAGACAAAATTATCTGGCAGATTCTATCAAAAACTGTTGTAATTTTAACCATTGGGCGAATTTTTTGGGTGTGTCCCTAATGGGCCGGGCTATCCGCTACAAGTCTTCGGTTTTCAACCTGCGGGCTTTTCACTCCTATCCCTCACACTCAGAACGGTAACACAAGGCAAATCCGACCCATTGGTTGGTTCTTATTAACTCCGGACAGCCAAAACGGCCCTATTACTTCGATATAAAACGCAATATAGTCCATGAAATACCAATACCTTTCCCCTTAGGCGCCAAAAAACAGACCAAACCGACCATACAGTCTATTTGGAAAGTCATGAACGACCCAGATAATTGGGATTTCATTGCTTTTATCATCTAATTCGAGCCGGAAATAAAAGGCAGTTTCCACTTCTTAGGAATTCTGTTGGAAAAATATTCTTAAACCCAACCCCTGTACAAAATCCTCATTAAAAAGGCTTCAGCCGATTAGCTTTTAGGACACTTGCAAAAATTATTGAAATCTTTTGACTCCAAACTGAACGGGTAGGCCAGTATTCCATTACCAGGTAGACGCTAGCGCATTCAAATTCCACATAGGGAGTAAGAACTACATAAAAAAAAGTCCTGCGAGGTTGTTACCGACACACTAAAATGAATTTTAGGTTGGTTGATCCGGTGACAATAGAACCTTGCAGGACTACAGTAAAGGTTGGTGGTTATTAAAATTACAAAGTATTGGTATCAACTTTGTTCTGTAAATACCCGAGAGTTAATCCCTCTTTAGGCAATATTCGATACCGCCGACCAAATGTTGACGGAAATTAAGATCATCAAAAGCTTCCTCGGTATGTCCCAAACCAGTATAGAAAGCACGCCCTCCATCATACTCATGGTACCAAGCAATAGGGTGGTTATCACCATTCTTACCTCCCTCATAAGAGCTTTCATCCAGTTTCATGAGCACATGGACTGCCGGATTTATATTTTTATAATTGTACCATTCATCAAAATGGGTCCAGATATCGGCCAAATGTTTGGTGGCAGGATGGTTGTGGTCTACCACGTTTATCCTGGCTGTTTGTTGTTTCGGATGACTTAAAAAATAGGCCCCAACCAATTTGTTATACCAAGGCCATTCATATTCCGTATCGGCCGCAGCATGGACTCCCATAAAACTTCCGCCATCCTGTATATATTTCTCAAAGGCCGATTGTTCCTCCTCTCCCAATACATCCATAGTAGTACTTAAAAAAACCACCAATTTAAACTTCCTTAGATTTTCAATATTAAATTGAAGCGAATCCTCGGTATGGGATACTGCAAAATTATTGGCTACGCCCAATTTTACAAATGTGGCCACCCCCTTTTCTATGGATTTATGGCGAAAACCATTGGTTTTGGAAAATATCAAAACCCTATCTTTCGCCAATGTGTTGGCCGAAATTATTCTTTCCGGAATCTGTACAGGAGTATTATGAAGGTTTGGATTTAAGGTCACCTCTTCCTGTATCTTGGTGCTACCACATCCAATCATAACTACTAGCGCAATTAAAGCAATAGCAAATCTATATAAGCGCATAAAAATTCTCGATTATCTATTTGAAGTTCTAAATATCTAAAATTTAACGCAACAAAACACAAAATTTATCATTATTTCCAAAATTTACTGGAGTTCTCACAATAATAGCGCTACTTGTTAGGAATAAAAACCACTATCCATTTTGCAGAAAATGGAACATTGCCAACCCCAAAACCAAAAAAATAGGGATAAATACAACCCTAATAACAAAATCAACCTATCCGTTGGCGAGGGACATGAGGTATTTTTTTGGAGTGGTACTATATTTCTTCTTAAAGGCAGCTATAAAGTGACTGGAAGTACTATACCCCACCTTAAGCCCTACCTCATTGACGTTGTGCTTACCGGATTCCAACATTTTACGGGCATATTCCATTTTGTAGTCGAATAAAAAACTATATACAGAGTCACCATAGATTTGCTTAAAGCCTTCTTTCAATTTTTTTAGACTAAGTCCTATTTCTTCGGAGAGATCCTGTAAACTAGGTGGTTCGGCCATTCTAGAAATAATTATTTCCTTGGCATTCCTAATTCGCTTTACGTTGTCCTCATCCACTAAAAAGGGACATTGTTCTACATCGGCATCCTGACTTTTATTAAAATAAAGTGAAATTAACTCGTACACTTTTCCTTTTATATACAACTCTTTAATGGACCGATGAAGGTTATAATTCATTACCTGGCTCAGAACAACCGCTATGGCTGGGGACACAGCTTCCTGTGAATAATATTTTTTGTCCTTGTTATCGGCGCTTAAAAAAGGAATATAATCGGCCTCCTTGGAAAACAAGGAATGGAATTTTCGGATAGTCATAATGATGGAGACCATCCACGAGTTGGCATTTAAAACCAGATTAAGAGGCAGGTCTACCTGAGTATTATACAAAAGGAGTGAACTATCTTCATTGACCTCCAAGGCATACCTGCCTTCATTAAATACAAACTTGGCACCCCCCTTTAAACAGAAATGGAACTGAATAAAGGAACTATCAATTTCACGGGTAACCGTCTGGTTATGAATACCATCATTTTGAATTTTCAACACATAGAAGCCATCTTCAATAAACACTTCCTCGAAAGACCCTTGAGCGATATTTTCTAGCTCCATCTCAACCTTATATTAAATTTATCTATTTAGAAACATTCTAAATTATCATTGGCTAGAATTCCCTAAACACTGCTAAAATATACTATTTCAAGGGTTTTGGTACCTA
The DNA here is from genome assembly GCF_030291335.1 of Arenibacter flavimaris. Classification (NCBI taxonomy): domain Bacteria; kingdom Pseudomonadati; phylum Bacteroidota; class Flavobacteriia; order Flavobacteriales; family Flavobacteriaceae; genus Arenibacter; species Arenibacter flavimaris. The sequence goes on along the minus strand of NZ_JASWIM010000023.1, from coordinate 19,324 downwards.
AAACAACGTTAAAAAACCACAAACGATATTAATTGTTCCTCCAGCGTTACTTTTATAAGTTTGATGCACTTATTTTTGTGGCGCTCTCAAGAGTACCTATGAAAGATTACCATATTTCCAAACATAATTCATTATACTCCATTGGTCTTAACTACAAAAAGGCGGATGCCGAAGTACGTGGTAAATTTAGTTTGGATGAGAATGCCATAAATCGCATACTGGAGCAAGCCAAAATAATTGGCCTGGATGGTCTCTTGGTAACCTCTACCTGTAACCGTACCGAATTACATGGGTTTGCACAACATCCTTATCAATTGATAAAATTATTGTGCGACAATACGCATGGCACCGTGGAGGAATTCCAAGAAGTAGCCTATGTGTACAAAAATAACGACGCCATAAACCATCTTTTCAGGATGGGCACAGGCTTGGACAGCCAAATTTTAGGAGATTTTGAAATTATTAGTCAATTAAGACAAAGTTTCAATCGTTCAAAAAAGCAGCATATTGCCAACCCATTTTTGGAACGCTTGTGCAATTCCGTAATCCAAGCCAGTAAAAGAATAAAGAACGAAACCAATATTTCTTCGGGTGCCACCTCGGTTGCCTTTGCCTCGGTACAATACATTATAAATACCATCCCCAACATATCGGAAAAGAACATTCTGTTGTTCGGAACCGGCAAAATAGGCAGAAATACTTGTGAAAATTTGATTAAGCATACCAAAAATTCACATATCACCCTTATTAACCGCACCAAAGACAAGGCAGAGCGTATAGCCGGGAAATTTAATTTGATAGTAAAAAACTACGGGGACCTGCAGACCGAGATCCGAAACACCGATGTGCTAATAGTAGCCACGGGGGCACAATCGCCCACCATTTCAAAAGAATTGATCTACACCAAGAAGCCTCTATTGATCTTGGACCTATCCATTCCAAAAAATGTATCGGACAATGTAACGGAATTGGAGAATGTAACCGTAATACATTTAGATCATCTTTCGCAAATGACAGATGATACCTTGGAGAAAAGAAAAGAATCGATACCTCAGGCCGAGGCAATTATTGAAGAAGTAAAGGACGAATTTATAAAATGGTTGGAAACTCGAAAGTTTGCGCCAGTCATCAAGGCTTTAAAGAAAAAATTAAAGACCATGAAGGATGAGGAATTGGATTTCCAAAGCAAAAAGATTTCCGATTTCAATTCAGTACAAGCCGATATTATCTCGGAACGCATCATACAGAAAATCACCAAGCAATTTGCCAATCACCTTAAGGACACCGAAATAGATTCAGACACCAGTTTAGAGCTTATTCAACGCGTTTTTCAACTTGAATTGGAGTCTAAATGAGTAAAACAATACGCATTGGCACCCGTGATAGCCAGTTAGCACTCTGGCAGGCCCATACCGTACAGGACCAATTGGAAGCCCTAGGCTTTAATACGGAAATCATTTCCGTAAAATCTACCGGGGATCTCCTTTTGAACAAGCCATTGTACGAACTTGGGATTACGGGAATATTTACCAAAACCTTGGATATCGCCATGATCAATGGTTCCGTGGACATTGCCGTGCACTCCATGAAAGATGTTCCTACCCGACTTCCCAAGGGAATTGTACAGAGCGCGGTACTCCCAAGAGCAAATACCCAAGATATCTTGGTCTACAAAGACTTGGATTTTTTGGAATCCAACGGCACTATAGCTACTGGAAGCTTACGAAGACAGGCGCAATGGCTACATAAATACCCCTCACACAAGGTTGTAGATATACGGGGAAACGTAAATACCCGACTTCAAAAACTTCAGGACAATCCGTGGAACGGGGCTATTTTCGCAAAGGCTGGTTTGGAGCGCATAGAAGTACTGCCCCACAATCATATAGATTTGGATTGGATGGTTCCTGCACCGGCCCAGGGGGCCATGGTAGTTGTTAGTATGGAAAATGACACCTTCTCAACAACAGCAGTACGCAAGCTGAACGACTCGGCAACGGATATATGTACCCATGTGGAAAGGCAGTTTCTACAAGTTTTGGAAGGGGGCTGTACGGCACCTATAGGAGCTTTGGCCAGTATAGAAGAGGATAGCCTCCATTTTGAAGGGGTACTACTTTCCTTGGATGGCAAACAAAAATTAAGGGTAAAGAAATCTATTTCCGCCCATGACCATTCCCACTTTGGCAAATTGTGTGCCCAAGAAATTTTGGACAATGGCGGCAAGGAATTGATGGTAGGAATAAAAAAGGAATTGTCATAACCCCCCGGTTTGGAAATTACAAATCACAGTAACATGAGCATGACCGTTCTTTCTACAAAAATCCTGACAGCCTCCCAAAAGGCAATGCTGACCAATGCCTATATTCAAGTAGTAGAGTACAATGCTATCCATATTGAATACCTAAGTCCGGAGATAGATCCAAATTTTAAAAATATCATATTTACCAGCCAAAATACCGTAAAGGCCTTTCTAAAGACCATAAATCCCCAGTATCTCAAAAACAATTCCTATTCCGCCTTTTGTGTGGGTGAAAAAACAAGGTCGATTTTAGAGAAAAACGGTATAAATGTGATGGAAATGACTGATTATGGAGCAGAATTGGCCAAAATTTTGGCCGATAAGCACTCAAATAAAACTTTTCTGTTTTTGTGTGGCGATAAGCGTCGCAATGAAATTCCCTCCTATCTCACAAAACACAAAGTAGCATTTAAGGAACAGACCCTGTATCAAAATACCCCAAATCAACTTACCTTTGACCCCGATTTTGACGGGATTCTATTTTTTAGCCCCAGTGGTATCCAAAGCTTTATGACCAAAAATAATTTTAGGAACTTTGTTGCCTTTTGTATTGGTACCACCACGGCCGCTGAAGCCAAAAAATACGTTAAAAAAATTATCGTTGCCGAAAAACCAACGGTAGAACATGTCCTGGAAAAGGTAATAGGGTACAGTAAGAGAAAAATAAACTAAATATGGCCTATGATAGACATCCCCCGCATAATGAATTGCAGGGGAATACACTAAATTGAATAGGCAATAATTGCAGCTATATTATGAGCATTAAAAACGATTTATTCTTAAGAGCATTAAAAGGTGAAACTGTAGAGCGCCCACCAGTTTGGATGATGCGCCAGGCAGGAAGATATCTACCGGAATTTATGGCAATCCGCGACAAATACGACTTTTTTACCCGTTGCCGTACACCGGAATTGGCCAGTGAAATTACTGTACAGCCCATACGTCGCTACGGTATGGATGCCGCAATTTTGTTCAGCGATATTTTGGTAATTCCACAGGCGATGAACATAGAAGTACAAATGAAACCCAATTTTGGGCCGTATTTGCCCAATCCGGTAACGGACCAAAAAGGCGTGGACGAAGTTATTGTCCCTGATGTGAACGTGGAATTGGATTATGTAATGCAGGCCATAAAAGCCACCAAGGAACTTTTGAACAATGATATCCCCTTGATCGGCTTTGCCGGCTCACCTTGGACCATTTTGTGTTATGTGGTACAAGGCCAGGGCAGCAAAACCTTCGATAAGGCCAAAGAATTCTGTTTTACCAATCCAGTGGCGGCCCATCAGCTACTACAAAAAATTACCGATACTACCATTGCCTATCTAAAGGCAAAAGTCAAGGCCGGTGTAGATGCCGTACAGGTGTTCGACTCATGGGGGGGAATGTTGTCCCCTGTGGACTACCAGGAATTTTCGTTCCAATATATACAACAGATTATAGATGCCCTTAAGGACGAGGCTCCCGTAATCGTTTTTGGAAAAGGATGCTGGTTCGCCTTGGGCGATATGGCCAAATCTGGAGCAGCTGCCCTTGGAGTGGACTGGACCTGTTCCGCACGGAATGCACGTTACCTTTCAGGAGGCAATATCACCCTACAAGGTAATTTTGATCCGGCAAGATTGCTTTCCCCTCCTGCCGTAATCAAAAAAATGGTAACCCAAATGATCAATGAATTTGGCAAGGATAAATACGTGGTCAACCTTGGTCACGGTATCCTGCCCAATGTTCCCTTGGACAACGCCAAGGCCTTTATAGAGGCGGTAAAGGAGTACCGATATAATTAAAAGGGCGTATCCCTTTCTTCCTCTTTTCAGGGAAAAAAGGGTCGCGCTTTCCGTTATATCTTTTATTTTTATGGAAGTATTACTTTGGGGCATCGCTTAAAATAACAGAATTACACCCAAGACAGTTTGTCTTCCATAAAAATAAAAGGATGTCACTGCAATCGCTTACGCAAAACCACAAGTATGACCAAACATATACTGAACGGTATTAAAGCCTATTTTGGCACCTTTAAAATTATTTCCCAATTGGGACTTTGGCGCTATTTTTGGATTCCAATATTGATCAGCATAGTCGTAGCCATTATTATTTTCACCTCCGCTTTTGGGCTATCCGATAATATAGGTGGATTTCTTTCGCAATGGTGGATTTGGGACTGGGGAAGGCAAACGGTGATTCTGATCAGCGAAATTTTTGGAGGCCTTTTAATTATTGTGTTTGGATTTATTTTATACAAGCATATTGTCATGGCACTTTCTGCGCCTTTTATGAGCCCAGTTTCAGAAAAAATAGAGGCCCATTTATTGGGAAACACTATAAAAACCCATAGAGATACCACCTTCGGGGAACAACTTTGGCGCGGTATCCGAATCAACCTAAGAAACCTGATAATGGAAATCTTGTTGACCCTCCCTATTTTATTAATCGGGCTAATCCCGATTATAGGATTGGTTTCAACCCTTCTCATATTTCTAGTACAGGCCTATTATGCGGGTTTTGGTAATATGGACTATACCCTGGAACGACATTTTAAATATGCCGAAAGTGTAAACTTTGTACGAAATAACAAAGGCATTGCCATAGGTAACGGAATTGTATTTATGTTCTTTCTGTTTATTCCCGTAATTGGTGTAATTCTAGTATTGCCATTGTCGGTAACCGCTGCGACCATAAAGACGGTAGATATATTGAAAGCAGAAAAAGAAATTGGATAGCATAGGACCTGCAAGGTTGAGCCGCTGACAAGACCTGCAAGGTTTCAAAAACCTTGTAGGTCTATAAACCGAAAATGAAAAAATGATTGTTCCAGGCAATGGAACAAAGCCAACAAGGTCGGGGAGACCTTGCAGGTTAGGCAAACAACTGAGCGCTAACCAAGACCTGAAATATGGCAAAGGTGACAAGACTTGCAAGGTTTAAATTCTATAAAGCAACAAAAATGAAACTAGAAAAACTTGAACAGGGTTGTTATTATCACATATACAACCGAGGAATAAACGCTGGGCATATATTTAAATCTGATGAAAACAAATGCTACTTCTTAAAACTGATCAATAAGTATTTAACAAACAAGGTTTCCATTCTTGCATATTGTTTAATGGGCAACCATTACCATATGGCGGTTCAGGTCATTCAAGAAGAACAAAAAGTAACTCAATCATTTTCCAATCTTTTCAACGCATATGCCAAAGCTTTCAATAAAATGCACAATAGAACGGGTAGTCTTTTTGAAAAGCATTTTAAAAGAATTAGAATTCAAGATACCAAATATTTAAGGAACTTGATTATCTATATCAATACTAATCCAGAATTACATGGAATCACCGAAGATTATAAATCATACAAATATTCGTCTTATCAGACCACTATTTCCATTCAGAACAGTACCGATTTAGTTTCAATAGCAAAAGAAGAGGTAATAAATCTTTTTGATGATCTAGGGAATTTTGAATATTTGCATGAACAAAAAAGAAGCTTAGGTCTAGACAAATTGAACTGGGGTCAATGACCTGCATGGTTGAGCCACTACAAGACCTACAAGGTTTCAAAAACCTTGTAGGTCTAAAACTGAAAAAAATGATTGTTCCAGGTAATGGAACAAAGCCTACAAGGTCGGGGAGACCTTGTAGGATTGGTAAACCTTGAAGGTCTACATCGAAAACAAGAAAACAAAAGGTATGAAAGATAAATTTTACGCTTACATTCAACAACTACAGGATACGATTACTTCCAAATTGGAAGCCGTAGACGGTTTGGCCAAGTTTAGGGAAGACATTTGGGAACGACCTGAAGGGGGCGGTGGACGATCAAGGGTCATAGAAAACGGCGCTGTTTTTGAAAAGGGCGGTGTAAACATCTCTGCCGTTCACGGCGCCTTGCCACAAAGCATGCAAGACTATTTTGGAGTAAAGGACGCCGATTTTTTTGCCTGCGGACTAAGTCTTGTCATTCACCCAAAGAATCCCATGGTTCCTACAGTACATGCCAATTGGCGCTATTTTGAAATGTATGATAAACACGGTAAATTGGTGGACCAATGGTTTGGGGGGGGACAAGATTTAACACCGTATTATCTATTTGACGAAGATGCCAAACACTTTCATACAATTTGCAAAAATGCCTGTGACAAACATAATCCGGAATTCTACAATACGTACAAAGTAAAGTGCGACAATTATTTCTGGAATACGCACCGGAACGAGGCTCGGGGTGTTGGGGGACTGTTTTACGATTACTGTAAGGCAAATAATGCGATGTCCATGGAAGATTGGTACAATTTTGAAACCGAAGTGGGCAATAGCTTCCTGGAGGCCTATGTGCCAATCGTTGAGAAAAGAAAGGACTTGCCCTATACCAAAGAACAGCGGAATTGGCAGGAAATCCGACGTGGCCGTTATGTAGAATTTAACCTGGTACATGACAAGGGTACACTCTTCGGCTTAAAGACCAATGGCCGAATAGAAAGCATATTAATGAGCCTACCTCCCCATGTACAATGGGTATATGACCATCACCCAATAAAGGGAACTGAGGAAGAACGTTTGTTGAATGTTCTTGCCAAACCCAAGGAATGGGTATAGTAAACCTAAACATAGGATTATGAGTAAAAAAGGTAAGGAAAAAAATACCGCCAACAAGGCAAAACACAGCAAACTCCTCAATAGAAAGAAAAACAAACTTAAAAAAGAAAAGGAAACCCGTAAAGAGCGACTTAAAGCGATTATAACACAACATCGGGAAAAGGGGAATATAGAGGATACGAATTAGTCTTTAAAAGGCAGTAGAACCATAATCACTAAAAAACCATTATAATAAATGCCATGAATTGTCCCTGTGGAACCCATAAATCCTATGTCAATTGCTGTGAATTGGCGCATAAAGACCTCAGAGCCGTTAGGACAGCGGAACAATTAATGCGTTCCCGCTATTCGGCCTTTGTTTTGGGCAATGGCAACTATTTAATGGATAGTCACCACTCCTCCAGCAGACCCATTAAAGAAAAGAAATCTATTGAAGCTTGGGCAAAATCCGTAAGCTGGATCAGATTGGAGATTTTGGATAAGGAAAAAGGAGGGATATACGACCAAAAGGGCACCGTTACCTTTAACGCATATTTTTTTGAAAACGGCAAAGTGGAAGTGATATATGAAAAGTCGGACTTTGTAAAGGAAAACGGCCTATGGATGTATTTAGGTCTAGCGAAATAATAAAAGGATTAACCCGTCCATTTAATACAATTTAGGACATGTTCCCCTATCTTTGAATTTTAAAATTAACATAACAATGTATCCACTTAAAAGAAACAGAAGACTCCGTACCAATGAGGCCATAAGGTCCTTGGTCCGTGAAACTATTATCGCTCCAAATGATTTTTTAGTACCCCTTTTTGTTGTGGAAGGAAATGGGGTCAAGGAAGAAATTGCATCCATGCCCAATTACTACAGATACAGCCTGGACTTATTGGAAAAAGAAGTAAAAGAACTTTGGGCCATGGGACTTAAATCGGTACTTCTCTTTGTGAAAGTGCCAGACCATTTAAAGGACAATAAAGGCAAGGAAGCCGTAAACCCCAAGGGGTTAATGCAAAGGGCCATTAAAACGGTTAAAAATGCTTGTCCGGAGATGTTGGTTATGACCGATGTTGCATTGGATCCCTATTCCTCCTATGGACATGATGGTATAGTGGAAAACGGACAGATCGTTAATGACGATACTGTGGAGGTTTTGGCCAATATGAGCGTGAGCCATGCCCAAGCCGGGGCCGATTTCGTTGCGCCCAGTGATATGATGGACGGCAGAATATTGAGCATTCGGGAGGCCTTGGAAGATGAAGGGTTTATAGATACTGGAATTATGAGCTATAGTGCCAAATATGCCAGTGCATTTTACGGTCCCTTTAGGGATGCGTTGGATTCGGCTCCAGGCTTTGGAGATAAAAAAACCTACCAAATGGATTACGCCAATAGGTTTGAGGCCATTAAGGAAACCGAAATGGATATTGATGAAGGTGCGGATATCGTAATGGTAAAACCTGGTCTTTGCTATTTGGATATAGTAAGGGAAATTAAAAATGAGGTGGATGTTCCCGTGGCAGTATACCAGGTATCAGGGGAATATGCTATGGTTAAGGCTGCAGCCGAAAAGGGTTGGTTGGATCACGATGCCGTTATGATGGAGCAGTTGACCGCCATAAAAAGGGCCGGTGCCAATATCATTGCCAGTTACTTTGCCAAGGATGTAGTCCGCGTATTGGGATAAATAAGGTGTACCACCTTTCATCCTAGGCCTTGCCAAAAGTTATTTAGCACTAAACTTACATTATTAGCATATGAAAGATTTGCTTTTTGTACTTATTATTCTTTTTGTGGTCCCCCTACAATCCCAAGACCTTGTTATTCCCACTTTTTTGGAAAAATGGGAAAATTCCAAAACTTATCTAGTGGATATAGCAGAAGCCATGCCTGCAGAGAAATATAATTTTAAGCCTACTGAAAGACAAAAGGTTTTTAAAGATCAGTTACTGCATATAAAAGGCAATATGGATTGGTTATGCAGCACCTATTTCGGCGGACAAAAACTTGACAATAAAACAGATATAAACTCCACACCAACAAAGGAAGAAATTATAAAATCGTTAATAGACAGTTTTGATCGGGTTGGTACTATTCTAAAAAACACCCCTTCTTCAACGCTTTCGGAAAAAGTTGAATTTTTTGCCGGTAAAAAATCCAGATTACAAATATTGAATCTTTTACAGGACCATGTAACCCATCACCGGGGTCAATTAATTGTATATTTAAATCTCAATAATATTGAACCCCCAAAATATGTGGGTTGGTAATTCATCTGTTATGAAAAGAAGTAATTATGGTGCCATTATTATACTGTTAAGTATATTTATAAATATACATCTCCTAGCGGCACAAACAACTAATCTGGAGACACTTCGCTATGATCATCCGTCGGCTGTCGGAATGGATTCATTGTTTATCCACTCCAAAGTAGATTCAATAATGACCTTTGCCATTAAGGAGGAAGCCTTCCCAGGTGCACAGGTATTGGTGGCCAAGAACAACAAAATCATTTTTCATAAAGCCTATGGGTTTCACACCTATGACAGTTTACAGCCTGTAGGTCTAACGGATATCTACGATTTGGCATCAGTAACCAAAATAATGGGGCCACTACCAGCCTTGATGAAATTACATGACGAGGGAAAACTGGATTTGGATGCGCCCTTCAGTACCCTATGGCCTAAATGGAGCAAAAGAAAGGATAAAAAATCGCTGACGATAAGGGAAGTTTTTGCCCATCAGGCGGGTTTGGTTCCCTATATAATTTTCCTTCAAGAGGTGATGAAAAGGAATGGTTCGGTAAAAAATCGTTTTGTAAGACACGAGCCTGGTCGTAAATTCAACACTAGAGCCTATGACAATATCTATATCAAGGATAGGTTTAAAAACAAAATATATCGCCACATCAATCGCTCTAAGGTGTCGGGAATAAAAAAGTACAAGTATTCCGGGCTTACTTTTTTACTCTATCCCGAAATCATTTCACGACTTACCAATACGGATTATGAAGCCTATGTAACCCAAAACTTTTATGCTCCTTCGGGGGCCACTACTTTGGGGTTCAATCCCAAAACAAAAAATTACCAAAACAAAATAGTCCCTACGGAAATCGACACCTTGTTCAGACATCAACTGACCAAAGATTGGGTCCATGACGAAAACGCAGCTTTAATGGGCGGGGTATCAGGAAACGCAGGGCTGTTCGCCTCGGCAACGGATTTGGCAAAAATGATGCAGATGTACATGAATTATGGTACTTATGGAGGTAAGCGGTATTTGTCCGAGGCCACGGTGAAGGAATTTACCAAAGTACAATATCCCGAAAATGACAATAGAAGGGGGCTAATATTCGATAAACCCGATTTGAACAATCATGAACTTACCTTAGCCGATTCCTATCCGGCCCCAAGCGCCAGTGCTGACAGTTTTGGACACAGTGGGTTTACAGGAACATTTGTTTGGGCCGATCCGAAAGCCCAATTGGTATACATATTTCTGTCCAACCGTGTATATCCCAGTAGAACACATGGCAATATATACAAATACAATATCCGCTCCGCGGTACAGCAAGTATTTTACGACGCTATGATGGATTGAGTTAAGAATTTCTGAATTTATTAGTACCTTAGTGTTTTATACATTTATATGGGGTTATTAATATTTTTTGCACTTATTTCCATCCTCGTATCCTTTCTATGCTCCATTTTAGAAGCAGTGCTTCTGAGTGTTCCCCAAACTTTTATCAACCTAAAGATAAAAGAGGACAAATCTTATGCACAGGATCTGGAAATCCTTAAAAAGGATGTGGACAAGCCTCTTATAGCCATTCTCACCTTAAATACCATAGCCCATACAGTAGGGGCAATTTTAGTAGGGGTGCAGGCAAAAGTAGCTTACTCCGAACTTTACGGAAATACCGAAAAATCCATTTTAGGAATGGAATTTACCGAAGCCGCCATGGTGGGATTGGTTTCTACCATCATGACCATTTTGATCTTGGTAGCCTCCGAAATAATTCCCAAGACAATTGGTGCCACCTATTGGAAACAATTGGCGCACGCGGCCACAACTTCCCTAAAAATAATGGTGTGGGCCCTTCGTTGGACAGGAATTCTTTGGCTATTGCAACTTTTCACAAGACTGGTCGGTAAAAAAGGTGTGCATGGCAGTGTATTTAGCAGGGAAGATTTTAGCGCCATGACCGATATTGCCCATGAGGAAGGGGTATTTCAAGAATCGGAATCCACCATTATCAGAAACCTCCTGAACTTTGACGAAATCAAGGTAAAGGACATCATGACTCCAAGGGCCGTGGTAAAAATTGCCTCGGAATCCACCACCATTAAGGAATTTTATAATGCCAACCCCAAAATGCCATTTTCACGAATTCCCGTATACAGTAAAAAAATGGATAATATTACTGGGTTCGTTTTAAAGGACATGATTTTGGAAGAAATAATTAAAAAAAATGGCAGTGCACCACTGTCCAGTATTAAAAGGGAGATATTGGTAAGTAACCGACAAACTCCTATTCCTGAGTTATTTGAAACCTTTATTTCCAAAAGGGAGCATATAGCCCTTGTTGTGGATGAATACGGTTCAGTTAGTGGGGTAGTAACTATGGAAGACATTTTAGAGACCTTATTGGGCCTCGAAATAATGGACGAAAGCGATAGTGTGGAAAACCTACAACACCTCGCCCGAAAAAATTGGAACGAAAGGGCCAAACGTCTCGGAATTATTCAAGGAAACAGAAATAAGGAATAATGGAGGCCGTATATATAAACACGCCTTTGGGTATAGCAAAAATTGAAGGTGATGAAAACGGATTAACTTCCATCACTGTATTCGATAGTGAAGAAAAACTATCGGATATTGTTCCTGAATTGCTCGAGGATGCGGTATACCAGCTTCGGGAATATTTTGAAGGTACAAGAAAGGAGTTTAGCTTAACACTCAACCCCGAAGGAACAGATTTTCAAAAAAAGGTTTGGCAGTCCCTACAACAAATTCCTTATGGCAAAACTGTTTCCTATCTGGAGCTGTCCAAAACGTTGGGCGATGTTAAAGCCATAAGGGCCGTAGCTTCGGCCAATGGCCAAAATCCTTTATGGATAGTTGTGCCCTGTCACCGGGTCATTGGCAGCGATGGTTCCTTAACGGGATATGCCGGTGGATTGCATCGTAAAAAATGGCTTTTGGAACACGAGAGTCCCGTAAAGCAACAAACTCTGTTTTAATTTTTTACAGACCCTTCGGTCGGTACATCATCCTTTAGGGCCCTATTTGTATACCTTGGTAGACTTACATCGGTATTTCTGTGTTCTTTATGGAAATATCCCAAATATGTAACGGTAACTCATAGTTGTGTACCAACCGTATGGTCGGTTAATACCTTCTTGTGCTTCCCGCCCAATATACCCTAAATTGAATCTAAACAATAGGGAAAATGCCCAAAACAACAGTTTTAAATTTGTTTGTATATTTATAATTCACCTTGTTTTATCAAAATTATAATCGAGCCATTTAGGTAATAATAAACTTTGAATGCTACATAAAATTAACTTGGAACACATACTCTTTTTGGACATTGAAACGGTTCCGGAAGAAGAGAATTTTAATAAGCTGGACGACACCAAAAAAGAACTTTGGGAACATAAGTCGCTCTACCAACGAAAAGACGAATATACAGCTGAAGAATACTATGACCGGGCTGGAATTTGGGCAGAGTTCGGAAAGATAGTTACAATTTCGGTTGGATACTTTAATTACAAAGGGGACAATCGGAAGTTTAGGGTTACCTCATTTTATGGGGAGGAGCCAAAGATTCTCAAAGATTTTAAGAATTTGTTGGATACTCATTTCAATCGTCCCCATCACCTACTGTGCGGGCACAATGGCAAGGAATTCGATTTTCCCTATATCGCTAGACGTATGATCATCAATAAGGTTGATTTGCCCAACAAGTTGGACCTTTTTGGTAAAAAGCCATGGGAAATAGCTCATTTGGACACTATGGAACTATGGAAGTTTGGAGACTACAAGCATTACACTTCACTTAAGCTTATGGCCAATATTCTTGGCATTCCCTCTCCTAAAGAAGATATAGACGGCAGTATGGTAAAAGCCGTTTACTATGAGGAGAAGGATTTGGATCGCATCGTAAAATACTGTGAATTGGATGTGATCACTACAGCGCAGGTGTTTTTACGTTTGCGGAACGATGAACTATTGGATGAAAGTGAAATTAAAAGAATATAGGGTCTTGGCTATTGATGCTTTTAGATTAAGACTTGTAGAACTTAATGGATTTTGATCCTTCTAGGTCTGCAAGGGTTAGCACGTACAAGCCAGTGGTAAGGTCGGCAATATAAATCTGCCTATGCTCCGCCTTACCGGATTTTACAACGATGCCGTTAAGAGAAACAATCTTGTACATGGCATCCTCCGAGACATCTCCATTAATAGTCATTGAGGTCTGCACGGGATTGGGGAAAATGGAAAACTGTACTTCCAAAGTCAAGGTTTCATATTCCATATAATCCATAAGTTCGGTTTCGCTTCCCTTAAAGGTAAATTCGTATTCTTCACTATATTCGGAACTTATATTTGCGGAACAAAATGTCTTTACCCGAAGGCTATATTCCATTCCCTCTACTAGATTATTTAGGCTAATAAAGTTATCGAAGGTTGTTTCCACATTCCATTCGTTACTACTTTTCTTTTTATATTCAATTTGGAAAAGTGCATCTGTGTTTGCAGTCCAATCCAACCTTACCCCGGTATCATCGGAGGTGGTAAGTTCAATATCTTCCGGGGTAACTAGTACACAATCGGTAAGGGCAATCCCCGTAACAATAAGGGAAAAATTCTGAGGCCCTAGGCTAAGGGTATTTTTATGGGTAATTGTTATGGTATATTCCCCTTTGGCATTCTGAATATCTATTCTTTCAAAGGGATCCACTCTATTGTCTCCGCTAGCGGCTGGAGCATCTGCCTTGGTTGCATTCAGTTTCCATGGTAAAAATGTCTTGCCGTCCTTAATTATCCGAATATCCAAATCGTTCACCAAGGCTGCGGACATATCGTTTAAAGTTCCGGAATTTACCGCTCCTGTAGCAGGGTCTGTCCAAGAAATTGAAGCAGATAACGGTTCTAGTCCATTGGCCATTACCGTATAGGTCTTTGTTTCACCTTCCAAAAGGGTTTCTTCCGAAATCATGGTAGAAAACCCCTTATTTGTTATTACCTCTACAGCCGATTTTGTATTAATAACTCCCCAACCCATTTTATAGTCGGGACCCGGAGCATCAACATCGTCTGCAGTATGTAGTACCAATCCTTTTAGCGTGGCAGCCTTCATAAAACTACCTTCCATTTGTTCGTGATATTCCTGGATCAACAACATAGATCCTGTTACTCCCGGTGTAGCCACAGATGTTCCATTAGCAGTCTCATACCTAGTGTCGTTCGCAATACCAGTAGTGTAAATATTCGTTCCATAGGCCGCAATGTCTGGCTTAATACGACCATCATCAACAGGACCAAAACTGGAATAGGAGGCCACTGAAGCTCTTACCAATTGCCCTTGATCATTGGTTTCAATATCTGCCGCAGCAACCGTGACGCCATTTTTCGAGGTTGCAAATCCCAACATCAAATCAAAACCATTGGAAGCCGAACCAAAAATAGGAGCCTCGTTATCTTTACTTTTTTGGGAATTCCCTGCAGCGGTCACCATTAAATAATAGGGAGCATTGTACATTATTTTATCCCAATCCCTTGAAACTTGAATATAAGACCCGAAATACCAATCTGGCACTCGGTTAGACATAATTCCGTAGGAGTGGTTGGACAATAGTAAGCCATTGGCGGCCATCTCGGCAGCTTCAATTTTATCCCTTCTCCAGTCATTGGAAACAGCCTTAGCCTTATATGCCACTCCTTTTGATTTTTTATCCAGTCCTTCTGCAACCAAAATTCCAGTGACCCTTGTGGCGTGCGAATCCACAATATCACTCTGATCCAAAATCTGTACCCTATTCCCAAATTCTTTGTGGTTTGCTAAAACGGCTCCTGCGTCCCATACCCCTACCAACATATTCTCTCCGTTAATACCCAAATCCAATAACCCATTATCATGTAAGGCGTTGGCCCTGGTAGCGGTATTTAATTCTGTACTGAAGGTGCTATAATAAAGAGGGGTTCCATCATCGCCTATAGAAGTAAGCTCACTAAAATTTCCATCTGCCAATCTTTCGGTCAATTTCCAACCATTTGTCTTCGCGGCCTGCAATAAGCTATTGTTCTCCTTGTCAAAATTCCTTTTAAGGTCATTGGTAAACACGCCCAACTTTGAGCTGCGGTATTTATCCTTAATAACATGGATCTGTTTCTCGGTTTGTGCAAACGAGTTATAGGTAGCAAGGCAAAAGGCTAGTGGAAGTAAATACTTGCCAATCTTTAACAAAGTAGGGTTTGCGTAAGCCATGATTAAGTTTATAGTAAGATTTGGACTACAAATATACCACAACAAGCAAATATTATCGATTAACGCACCTTTTTATTCGATGAAACGCATGGTTTTGTTGTGAACAGTCAAAAAAACGACATGAACGCTTCTCTTGAAGGAAAGAATAATTTAAATATTGTACATAAACTGTACGTAAACTGGAAAATGATCACTGAATCCACCCATATATCTCCTTCCAACATAGGTTCTACGTGGATTGCCCTTATACTTCCCTTTGAACTCGGTTAAAAAGGTCTCATCAAAAATATTGGCTTCGCAAAAACTATGGGTGCCTTTTTCGTAATTGAAAAAGTTATGGGACACTATAATTTGATCGAAAAGACTCCAAGACCTTCTATAGTTGGCACTTCCCCTGTCAGGAGATTTTAATTTCTCCATAGGATTATGCAAGCTAGTCCTACTCATCAGGGTCTGGAGACTGGCAGATGAAGGACCGTCATTAAAATCGCCCATTACAATATAATTGGGATTTTCAATGCGTAGCTCCAAATCCTCCATAAAATCAATAATAGTCTTGGCTGCAGCAATACGCTTATAATCGGTTTCTACCTCCCCACTCCTTCTCGAAGGCCAATGGTTTACAAAAATATGAACCTCTTCACCATTTAAAACCCCGTTTACATACAAAATATCCCTTGTTGTATCGCGTTGGCCATTATCATTATGTATTATCAAAGGAATAGCTTCGGAGTTTAATACTTCAAAATTATCCTTATTATATAGCAAGGCATTATCTATTCCCCTTTCGTCCGGGGAATCATAGTGAACATAATGATAATTGTAATTATTTAAAGGATCTGTGGACAACAAATCCTGTACTACCTTCCCGTTTTCAACCTCGGCAACACCAACCAAGACCGGAGGAAACCCTGTAGATTCGCGTCCAATTTCGCCAATGGTTTTGGCCAGTCTTGACAACTTATTCCGATAGCGCTTTGGGGTCCACTTTTTAGATCCATTGGGCGTAAAATCATCATCCAGGGTTTTAAAGTCATTTTTGGCATCAAATAGGTTTTCTAGATTGTAGAATGCCACAGTGTGGAGGGTATTGATCGATTTTTTCTTAAAAAATGAAAATTTCATCCAAAATTTTTAATCGATTGCTAAATTACGAAAAACCCTTGGCAAGTATTGATTAGATTTGTACTTTAAACTGATATATGCTAGAGAAGAAGACAATAGAATATGAAAAAGCAGTACTCATAGGGGTAATGAACAAGGACCAGAATGAGGAAAAGGTAAACGAATATTTGGATGAACTGGAATTCCTTACCTACACTGCCGGTGGGGAGGTTTGTAAACGCTTTGTCCAACGAATAGACTTGCCCAACCCCAAAACCTATATTGGAAGTGGTAAAATGTTGGAAGTGGAGGCCTATGTTAAAAGCAACGACATTGGATCCGTTATTTTTGATGACGAACTTACACCAGGACAGCAGCGGAATATAGAAAGGCAACTGAAATGTAAGATCCTTGACCGTACCAGTCTTATCCTGGATATTTTTGCCCAAAGAGCACAGACCAGCTATGCCCGTACCCAAGTAGAACTGGCCCAATATGAATATTTACTCCCAAGACTAACCGGATTATGGACCCACTTGGAGCGACAAAAAGGGGGTATTGGGATGCGTGGACCTGGTGAAACGGAGATCGAGACCGATAGGCGTATTGTTCGTGACCGAATTTCCCTTCTAAAGAAAAAATTGTTGAAGGTAGATAAGCAGATGGAAACCCAACGGGGCAATCGTGGAGCATTGGTGCGTGTAGCCTTGGTAGGGTATACCAATGTGGGCAAATCCACCCTGATGAACGTTATTAGCAAGAGTGATGTCTTTGCCGAAAACAAACTTTTTGCCACCTTGGATACTACGGTTAGAAAAGTAGTGATAGGTAACCTTCCCTTTTTATTGAGTGATACGGTAGGATTCATTAGAAAACTGCCCACACAATTGGTCGAAAGTTTTAAAAGTACTTTGGATGAGGTGCGCGAAGCAGATCTATTACTACATGTAGTTGATATATCCCATCCAAATTTTGAAGAGCATATAGATTCGGTAAACCAAATTCTTGCTGAAATAAAAAGTTCGGATAAAAAAACCATCATGGTCTTTAACAAAATAGATCAATACGAACACCAGACCATAGACGATGATGACCTGATCACCGAAAAAACGAACAAACACTTCTCTATTGAAGAGTGGAAGAATACTTGGATGCGCCGTGTTGGCGACAGGGCCCTTTTCATTTCGGCCCTGAACAAAGAAAACCTCGAAGAATTCAGAAAACGTGTCTATGACGAGGTCCGGGACATACACATCACCCGATTTCCGTACAACAACTTTCTATATCCAGAACATTTGGATGAATATTGAATTAATGCCATACAAGGGGTTAATTGCCGATTCCCATCTTAAATACGTGAGGGTATCCCTCTGATTACGGACTTGGAGGACAATGTTCAGGGACATTAAATAGCGGATAAAAAATCCTTGTAAGGCATTATCATCACTTATAATGAAACCAATGGGGTATAAACCTATTGCCGTTCATCGAAGAAAGGATACCGTTGATTTTTTTCACAACATTCTAGAGCGCGTTCACAACAAAAATTAAACATAACTACCTATTCCTTATATCTTTACATTGTATTTAAGTGATAGTGTTTAACCCCAAATTGAATACAAAACTTAATTCGAAGTGCTTTTTCCCCAAATCGGCACTTAACCTTAAAGTAAGAGCTTTAATTAGCCAAATTTTACTAGAAATGCCTACTTAACTAAAAAAAATGCCCTTCTCTCGAAGGGCATTTTTTACATGCATTTATCTACTCCTGTAATGTCCACTACAGAAATAGGCACTACCAAATTTATTCGTTAGCAACCATTGTACCCAGCTAAGCGAATCCTTAAAACTTGCCTAAGGGTATCTCCGATCCTCTGAATAGCCAAGTGTTACATCTATTGCACCAATTGTTACATATGTAATACCCATCTCCTTTTTACTTTTATAGTTTTGTTTCATACCTAGAAGGAAGGTGTTTTAGCTTTTGTAATAATTTAAAACACTATCTGAAGAATAAGAGAACAAGTTTCTGATTTCCCAATTATGCAGAAACCTTATCTCCTCTAAATACTATCCTATGTCAAAGTGTAAATAATAAAAATAAGTATATGAGAGCAAAGAGTTTTTTAGTTATACTGGCACTCAGCGTTTTTTGTTTAATGTGCTCATGTGAGCATTTAGGGGAAGAGATTGAGGACAGAATAGCAGAGAATACTGGGGAAACCTGCGTATTTCAAGACCTCCAGACGATTCCTCAATATATGAGAAATCTAAGAGATGAATACAATACTCAAATGTTAACTCCTGATTCGGAGGGCAATATGCAGTCTTATGAAAAATGTAAAGCAAATCTTGAAGCTGCTGAAGCATACCGTAATGATTTAAACAATGTAATTTATCTTTTAGATGATTATTGCCCTGAACGCAACAGTAAACTGAACCAGGAACATAGAGCGAAAGTGGTAAAACTTAGAAGTGATCTTAAAAGACAGATCGATGAAACAGATTGCGAATCGGCTTTTGGTGTAGACGACTAAACCCTGATATCTTTGGTTTTTAGAATTACATAAATAGTTGAAAATATGCGGTAGAAAGACAGGAACAACCAACAATCAATTGATTTAATAGTCTACATTTTTTAACTTCTTTTAAATGCATATGAATCAACATTTTAAGGAGGTTTTTTCGCTGATAAGTATTACATAGTTCAAATAAAAGGGAACTATAATTTAACGTGAGTTCGATATAAGGACTATCCAATTCTTTGAAGGTTGTCTATATTGATGTTTGGTTTTGTTGGGTAAAAGGCATATGCAATGAGTCCGGAAACCATATTTGTGATGAAGT